>CANHIG010000001.1 GCA_947461105.1 Bacteroidota bacterium
ATACAGCAAAAGACCGTCCACAAAAGTTTTTTCTACTACTGCATAAATCGAAAGCGGATTATCGCTCCACACTACCACATCGGCATCTTTACCTGCTTTCAGACTGCCCATACGTTTATCGAGATGCAACATTCTTGCCGGATTGAGTGCCACCATTTTCCATGCCTCTTCTTCACTTAGCTTTCCGTATTTCACTGATTTAGCAGCTTCCTGATTCAGTCTGCGCGCCATTTCAGCATCATCAGAATTTATGGCTGTATTGATGCCCGCTTTAGTAAGTATAGCAGCGTTTTGCGGAATGGCATCTATTACTTCATATTTATAAGCCCACCAGTCTGCAAAGGTAGAAGCATTCACACCATGAGTTTTCATTTTATCAGCTACTTTGTAACCTTCGAGAATGTGTGTAAAAGTGTTTACCTTAAAACCAAAAGAATCCGCCACATGCATCAGCATGTTGATTTCGCTCTGCACATAAGAGTGACAAGTGATGAATCTTTTTTTATTGAGAATTTCAGACAAAGCATCTAACTCTAAATCGCGTCTTGTGTCTGTAGAATTAAATTTCAGATTGCGTTCATACTCGCGTGCTTTGGTGAAATAGTTCACATAAGTTTGCTCCACGCCCATGCGCGTTTGCGGGTAACGAATCGAATAGCGCTCACCCCAGTTTGATTGCTTCACATTTTCACCTAATGCGAATTTTATGAAACCATCTGCACCTGAAATTTTCATTTGCTCAGGTGTGAAACCCCATTTGAGTTTTATCATTGCAGACTGACCTCCAATTGGATTTGCAGAACCGTGCAGCAATTGGCTTGCGGTAACTCCGCCTGCAAGCTGACGATAAATATTAATGTCTTCAGAATTTACCACATCACCGATGCGCACTTCGGCACTACTCGATTCTGTACCTTCATTCACGCCTTCGCTAATAGCAATGTGAGAATGCTCATCTATGATTCCTGAGGTAACATGCTTATTACTGCCATCAATAGTTTTACAATCTGCACACGAAAGATTCTTGCCTGTTTTTTCGATTTTTCCATTGCGTAAAAGAATATCAGTGCTTTTCAAAATTCCATCACTTTCATTTGTCCATAGCGTAGCATTTGTAATCAGGACAGCATCTGCTTTAGACAACGTTTCATTGCCATAAGGTAAAAACGGGAATGTGATTTTTGAAATAGTTTTCGGAAGAATGCTGTCCTTTACTTCTGGCTTACTAGTATCCTGAAAAGATTTTGTTTTCTCGGCTTTCCAGTTGAACCAGCTGCCATCAGGGCGCTGCCCTTTACCCGTCCAAATATTTTCATTTTCAATAACGCCACTCAGGCGGTGTAATTTGATGGTGCTGTCTTTTTCTGATAAAAATGAAAGTGTAATCTGCTTATCACTAAGTTTAAAATTTGATTTTAATTTTACGGAATCCTTCATAAAAACTTCCATATCAGTTTTTTCTAAAGTTCCTTTCGCTGTTATTTTAAAGAGTTCGTTTTGACCTATTTTCAAAGTATAAGTTCCTCTGTAATCGTCCGGTTCAAAATCTTTGATTTTATATTTCCTACCCTGCACCCAGTTTTCATAAATAATTGCTTTCTCATCGAAAATGTTTTTGGAAGCAATGAAGAAGTTTGCCCATTTGCCTACATCCAGACTTCCAATATTCTGATAAGCACCAATCCAGTTTGCAGGGTTATAAGTTAATGCTTTTAAAGCCGCTTGTTCTGAAAGCCCATATTTGACAGCAGTCCTGAGGTTCTTCAAAAAATCATCTTTCGCATCAGTAGCTGTGAAACTAAATTCTACTCCGGCTTTTGAAAGCAAAGCTGCATTAGATGGTGCAAGTTCCCAATGGCGCATATCTTCAGTGCTTACCCAATTGGCTTTGTAGGGGTTTTCGACATCATAAGGTTTAGGAAAAACAAGCGGCAAAATAAATTTCGCCTTGGTGTTCTTGATTTCGTCTGCCCTTTGATACTCTGTGCCATGACCTTTAATAATATATTGAACACCGAATTCATCGCCCACTTTATCTGCGCGAAGTGCTTTCAACCAATTACCGCTTGCATCAAAAATTTGCGGTATTGATTGTGTTTGATTCCATGCTTCAAGGCTAAGATTTAACTCTTTTGCGGTCTTTGAATTTTTATACCATGCTGCATCCAGATAAGTTTGACGAAGCAACGCAATCACTCCCATCAGCGAAGAAGGGTACTCCTGAGTGGAGCTACCTTTATTAAAGGAATAAAAGGTAGCAGCTCTACTACTAAGCATTACAAAATTTTCTCTGTCATCTGCCAGTGTTACTAATGCGCCTGTGCCTCTTGCAATGCCATCTTTCTGGTGAGAGACCACCGCACCAAAACCATTTTTGCGCATTTCATCTGCCTTATCACTGGTAGTTTTGAACAAGTCCGATGCATTGATATAAGGCTTAATTGCCTGATTCCAGCCATATGCCCCTTTTATGTTTGATTCATACTGTACGCCCTGTTTGTTTTCTTTTTTGACTTCAGAAACTCCATAATCGCTATATAAATCAATGAAAGAAGGATAAATGAGTTTGCCTTTCAAATCATGAACAATAACGCCTTTATATTTCTGCGAAGCTGCTGCTTGAAAAGCAGCTGTGCTTTCAACAATCACAATTTTCCCTTCTTTGACAATTAGTGTTGCGTCTTCTATTTTCTTGTCGTAGCTCACAAAAACAGTAGCATGAATAAAAGCGTGGAAATTTTCGCGGTAATCATCCGGACCGTTTATTTTGAATGTAGTCTCCTTTTGGGCAGATAAATTCTGAAAAAAGCCAAAAGCAAGCAGCGCAAAAAAGAAATGCTTCATAAGGTTGAAATATGACGCAATTTAGCTTTTTTTCGCAGGGCTAAAAATGGATATGAAACAACTAATCACAGATTTCAAAGGAGGGCAAATTAACTTTTATATACAAGGTAAAGGCGATATTTTAGTCCTGCTTCATGGCTACTGTGAAGATGCTTCAATTTGGTTTCAAACAGCAAAAAAGCTTTCTGCAACGCATACTGTCATCATGATTGACCTGCCGGGATTTGGCAAATCCTCTTTGCTTTCAATGCCAAACAGCATGAGCGATTTAGCTGATACTGTGCTGCATGTGATTAACGAATTGAGTATCCCCTCATTTCATATTATGGGGCATTCGATGGGCGGTTATGTGGCTCTTGAAGTATTGAATAAACAACCTAAGGTTGTCAAAAGCATCGGGCTAATTCATTCTCATTGCTTTAGGGACAGCGATGAAAAAATCCGCAACCGCAAAAAATCTATTGACTTTATTAAAAAGCACGGAACAACATTTTTCTTGCAGGAGTTTTATACTAATCTGTTTGCCGAAAACAATATTGCCTCCTTCACAAAAGTTATTCTGGCAATGCGTAAAAAGTATAAAAATATCAGTGCAGAAGCCATTATTCAAGGTGCCAATGCCATGATTGAACGGCATGACCTGAGCAAAGTATTGAGTAATTGTAATGTTCCTTTTTTTATGTTTTGCGGTAAAGAAGACACGGCTGTTCATTACTCGCTATCGCTCAAAATGGCTTCGCTGCCTAGGTTCTGCGACTTTCATCTGCTCGGAGGTGTGGGGCATGTTGGATTTATAGAAGCTGAGCGAAAATGGATGAAGGCTTTGAAGGATTTCCTGGATTTAATGTAAATGCAAACTTTTCATTTTCTAACGTTCTAATAATCTAATACCTGCTCTATGTGGATTACTTTATTTCGGGGTCTTGTGCATCACGTTTAACTTTGTTGAAAATTTTGACTTTTGTCTCTTATTCGCAAAGCATACAATGCCCTTTTTACAGACAACAAAGAATTGTCGAAATTCATAAAGTCCATAACTGGTATTACACCCTCCAAAATCAAGCTCTATAAGCAGGTTTTCAAACACCGATCAAACTACAGCGACTCTAGAGAAAACAATGAAAGGTTGGAATTGCTCGGAGACTCTGTACTCGATTTAGTAGTGGTCGAATATCTTTTCAAAAAATATCCATACAGAGAGGAAGGTTTTATTACAGAAATGAAATCGAAAATTGTGAATCGCAGCTCCCTCAACATAGTCGGTCAGAAATTAGGACTTGTAGATATGCTGAGTTGGAATAAAAAATCATCCGGAGATACCCCTAAAGACATTGCCGGCAATACTTTTGAAGCATTAGTAGGAGCTATTTATTTAGATGCGGGTCTGGAAGCTGCCAAGAAGTTTATTTTCAAAAGAGTGCTTCAAAGTCTTATTGATGTTGATGTTTTGGAAGCTACTGAAACAGATTACAAAAGCAAGATTTTCCATTATGTTCAAAAAAATGGCAAAAAATTAGAGTTTCTAACGGCCTCTGAATTATCTAAAAACAGACGCACCTATTTTGTAATTCATTTGATTATAGATAATGAGTTAATAGCTGTGGGTGAGGGCTTTAGCAAAAAAATAGCCGAACAGGCAGCAGCCATGAAAGCGCTTTCCACGGTTAAAGTAGACTAAAATGGTCGTTCGTGGGAAAAAAACCTTTGTTTATTTGAAAATTTAGCTTTTATTCGCCCTGCAAATAATTTAAAATCATGAAAAATTTCTTACTCGCTTCAATCGTAATTTTTTCTTTTTTCACTATGCGTGCCCAAAGTACTATCACAAATGGAAGCATGGAGACTTGGACCAATGTAGGCGCTGCAACCGAGGAGCCTCAACAATGGAATAGCAATAAAACAGGCGGTGGCAACGCTGCAACTCCCGGACAAACTTGTTTCCGCGAAACAACAAACCCTCATAGTGGCACCTATTGTGCTAAGGTGAAAACTACATCATACATTGGCACAGTAGTAAATGGTGCACTTACAACCGGAAAAGTAGAAGCCCCGACTTTTACCAAGGCAGATGGATATATCCGCAATATTGCAGGAGATCCAAACTATGCTATGACTTTCACTGCAAGACCCGATAGTTTTGTATTTTGGTATCGCTATACTAAAGCCGGTAGTGACTATCCAAAAGTAGAGGCAAGGCTGAATGTAGGTTATGCCTACTCTCCTGAAACTCCTAGCAATAACAATCATCCTGACAGTACACAGAACATCATAGCAAGAGCATTATGGCAAGGTGCTGCTGCTGATCAAGCAACTTGGGTAAGGATTTCGGTGCCATTTACTTATGTAGCTGGCGCAGCTGGACAAAGAACCCCTCAATATGTTTTCATAACAAGCACCAGCACCGGTGATCAAGCCGGGGGAACAAGTGGAAGCACACTTTGGCTAGATGACTTTGAAGCAATTTACAATCCAAAAATTGCTACCAATAGTATAACCCCTAGCACCTATTATGTTTCATCATCAACAGGTTCTTCTATTTCCGTTCCATTTACCTATAACGGAACATTCCAGGCTGGTAATGTCTTTACAGCTCAGCTCAGTGATGCATCAGGTTCATTTGCTACACCTGTAGCTATCGGAACAATAAGCTTATCAGCAAGCAATGTTTGGCAACAAACTGCTACAATCAGCGGAACTATTCCGGCAGGGACTGCGACAGGCACAGGCTACAGAGTAAGAGTAGTAAGCAATAATCCGGCTGTAACAGGAACTGATAACGGTTCAAATATTACCATCAATTTAGTTTCAAACTCTATTGCACCTTCTACTACGCAAACTATCATCACAAATGCAAACGGAACTGTACTAAATGTAACAGAAACAACAGGGTCTAATTCTAGAGAATGGAAATACACTACTACTTCGGGTAGCGGCTATGGCTCTTTTGGATCTGCACAAACTGCACTAAGCTATACTCCTAATTTTTCATCTTCGGGTACATATTATGTAGTATGTGAAACTACATACCCTGGAGGTATTTTAGTTCGTAGCAATGAAGTTCAAATAAATGTAATTGGAAATTCAATTGCACCTCCTGCACCTCAGTCCATCTCTCAGGGTTCAAATGGGACCATACTAACTGTTACTGAATCACAAACTGCAACATCAAGAGTTTGGAAATATTCAACAACCCAAGGCGGACCTTACAATGTTTTTTCTCCTACAGAAACAGGAACTACATACACTCCAAACTTTGCTAATAGCGGTATCTACTATGTTATCTGCGAAAGTACAATGGGAGGATTTCCTGTAAAAAGCAATGAAGTGGTAATAACTGTAAATGCTGTTAACTTATCTACTGGCGCTATTACTGGTTCACCTTTTGAATTTAGCCCAAGTGCACCAAATACAAATAATGTTACTGTACCATATACAACAACTGGTTCCGTTTTCATAAACGGCAATATTTTTACCGCACAGCTTTCAGATGCAAGTGGTTCTTTTTCCTCTGCTACTGCTATTGGAACTGTAACTGATACAACAACAGGAACTATTTCAGCTATCATTCCATCATCTACACCGGCAGGTACTGCATACAGAATAAGAGTAGTAAGCAGTAACATTGCATTGAACGGAAGCGATAACGGAACAAATTTAGTTGTTGATCAGTTTAACAACAGCATAAGTCCTTCTACTACTCAATCTATTTTATTTAATACAAACGGAACTGTATTAAATGTGAATGCTTCTCAAAATGCTACTCATGAGTGGAAGTATAGCACTACAATCGGAGGTGCTTATCAAAGCTTTAATCCTGTGAAAACAGGAAGTAGCTATACTCCAAACTTCTCTGCCCCGGGCACTTACTATGTAGTTTGCGTTTCGAAAAATCGATACAACGATTATGTAACCAGTAATGAAGTGCAAATCATAGTTAATAATGGAAACATACTCACCACTTTGGCTGTTTCAGGTTCTCCTTATTTAGTATCGTCAAAAGCAAATGTTCAGGTGAGCGTTACTTTCAGTTCAAATGTATACTTCAATCCGGGCAATAGTTTTGCAGTTGAATTATCTGACCAAACAGGTTCTTTTGCCTCTCCTGTATTATTGGGTACTGCATCTGGAACCACTGTTGCTCCTCTCACAGTTCAGATTCCAAATAACAGCGTTTATGGCACTCAATACAGAATCAGAGTAGCATCTTCTGATCCTTTATTGTATGGCACTGATAACGGAACCAACTTATCTATAATTCCTTTTGAGACATCTGTTGCTCTTCCGGATACACAGCGCTTATATTTGAATGTTGCTGGAACTACTGTTACCGTTACTGAAAGTCATCCGTCTACTCGTAAATGGCTATACTCGCAGTTCTCAGGTTTTAGCTACAATCCATTCAATCCGGCTGCTACTGGAACTTCATATGCTCCTAAAGTGAATGCATTGGGTACCTATTATATGATTTGTCGCTCTGTAAATGCTGTGAACGATACTGTTGACTCAAGAGAGATCGTATTGATTGTAACCAGAGATACTACAGGAATTGACAACACTACTACTACGATAAAAATGTATACGCAAAGTGGCTATCTGAATATCATCCGTGATGAAGCTAAAGATGAAAATTTTGATTTGTATAACATGAACGGACAGCTGGTTTTATCTTCAAGACTGATTGATGCTAACATTAAAATTGATATCAGCAATCTCTCGGATGGAATATATTTGTTTGCAATTGGTAACTCCAGAGGAAAAATTAATATATTCGGTAAATAATTAATTTAACCATGAAAAAAGGACTAATAGGATTTGCCGCAATAATGTTGCTTGTAGCAGGATGCAGTGCATTAAATAAGCTTACTCAGTTTCGTATTCCTTATAGCACAAATTCTTCAATTCCTGCAACACCGGGAGGCACATCGAATATTGCTCTGGATATTACTACCCCAAAGGTAAATACTGATATTAACAACCAACTCAAGAAAAACAATACAGATGGTAGCTTGCTGCAAAGTGTGAAGTTGGATGAGTTTGTGCTAAACATCACTGCTCCGGCAGGAAAAGAATTTAACTTTTTGAGTTCTATCCGTGTTTTTCTTCAGGCTCAAGGTTTGTCAGAAGTAGAAGTGGCTTACAAAAACAATGTAGCTGCAATTACCGGTTCCCAATTAACGATGGACTTAACAGGAGCTGAACTCAAAAATCATTTGTTGAAAGATTCTATCAATTTCAGAGTAACAGGAGTTTCCGCAGATTCTATTCCTGTGCCTATTGATTTGAAAGCAGACTTCAAAGTATTTGTTGACGCCAAAATTTTGGGCATATAATCTTTGCTTACCAAAACCAAAGCGAAAGGAGCCATTGTAGATTTACAGTGGCTCTTTTTTTGCAGCTGTGTGAGAGATGTTATAGATTGCACAAAAATTGTATCATGAGTAATCTTTCGAGAAAAGC
Source organism: Bacteroidota bacterium (assembly GCA_947461105.1). GTDB lineage: Bacteria > Bacteroidota > Bacteroidia > Chitinophagales > LD1 > CALAYL01. The sequence goes on from CANHIG010000001.1 coordinate 8,302, forward strand.
AATAGGATACTGGCTCATTCTGGGTGCAGTGATGATTTTCTTACAAGTAATCATTGGCGGCACCACACGCCTCACCGGCAGCGGCCTTTCTATCACAGAGTGGAAACCTATAGTAGGTACTATTCCTCCTCTCAATGAAGCGCAATGGGAAATAAGATTTCAGGAATATCAGCAGATAGCACAATATAAAAATCTGAATCAGGATATGAATCTGGATGAATTCAAATTCATTTTCTTTTGGGAATATTTCCATCGTCTTTGGGCGCGGCTTATGGGTTTTGCATTTATCATTCCTTTTGCATTTTTCATCTATAAAAAATGGATAGATGCCGCTTTGTTTAAAAAACTTTCCTTGATATTGGTATGGGGAGGCATGGTGGGATTATACGGCTGGATAATGGTGAAAAACGGACTCACAGGTTTATATGTTCCCCCGATTTTTTTGAGCATTCATCTGATTCTTGCACTTAGCTTGTTAGCATATTTAATTTGGCTGGCCACTTATTTTTTGTTTTCAAACACTACTAATTCCTCTTCAATTCCTCCAAGTCTAAAAAGCTTTGGAATAGTAATAATCGGTTTGCTTTTTATTCAATTGATATTAGGAGGAATAGTTTCGGGCATGAAAGCAGGTTTATCATACCCCACCTGGCCTGATATGAACGGAAAGTTCTTGCCTGTGATTTTTTCTACAATGTCACCAACACTTTCAGGTATACTTCATTATGACCCAAGCGATGAATGGGGAAGAGCTGCTATACAATTCATACATCGCTCAGTAGCATATCTGCTGGTGATTTTAATTGTATACTATTTCATAAAACTAAGAGTCATTGCCGATTCAGGTGCTTTCAAAATCGGAGTGCTTCTTTTACCATTCAGTATTTTATTACAAGCTACCATTGGCATTCTCACCGTGATAAACTGTCAAGGTTCGATTCCTGTATTTTGGGGCGTATTGCACCAAGCAGGAGCAATGCTGCTACTGGCAAATCTGATGTTTGTTTCCTTCTTTGTTTTTAGAAAAAGCTAATAGGCATTCTTCTTTTCGCCCTTAAGTTTTAATTTAAAGTGATGAAAGGAAATGTCGCAAAACTTAAATCTGTTTTCACAGCAGGAGTAATAGTAGCTGCACTCGGCTATTTTGTAGATATATATGATTTGCTTTTGTTCAGCATTGTGCGCAAAGCAAGTTTGGAATCCATTGGATATTCAGGAGCAGAGCTCGAAAAATATGGACTCATGCTGATTAACATTCAGATGGTGGGGATGCTTATAGGTGGTGTATTATGGGGAATGCTTGCCGATAAAAAAGGAAGGCTTTCCGTTTTATTTGGCTCCATTATTCTCTATTCACTCGCAAATATTTTGAATGGATTTGTTTATGATATTCCATCCTATGCTATTCTCCGTTTCATTGCGGGCATTGGATTAGCGGGTGAATTGGGAGCAGGAATCACTCTGGTATCCGAATCGCTACCTAAAGAAAAAAGAGGATATGGCACTATGATAGTGGCCACCATAGGTGTTTCAGGGGCAGTATTTGCAGGGATCATCAGCCGTTATCTAGATTGGCGAAGCTGCTATTTTATAGGTGGTGGATTGGGATTAGCATTACTCGTTTTGAGAATCAGCGTCTACGAATCAGGTATGTTCAAAAAGGTTATGGAGCAAAAAGTAAAGCGCGGTAATTTCCTTCAATTATTCAGCAACAGAAAAATATTCATGAAATACCTGAACTGTATTTTGATAGGATTCCCTACTTGGTTTACGATTGGAATTCTTGTAACATTCTCTCCCGAGTTTTCTACTTTCCTGAATATAAGGGGCACTATAAAAGGTGGCGATGCTATTATGTACACTTATGCAGGAATCACGGTTGGCGATTTCCTTTGTGGTCTTTTAAGTCAGCTATTAAAAAGCAGGCGTAAGGCAATTTTTATTTTTCTGATACTCACTGCAATTGGCTTCGTGATGTATTTCACGGCAGACGGGACTTCGGCAACTTACTTTTACGCCACAATGGTAGTAATGGGAATAGGGACAGGATTCTGGGCGGTGATAGTGACAAATGCCGCAGAACAGTTTGGCACAAACATCAGAGGAACAGTAGCCACAACAGTGCCTAACTTCATCAGGGGTTCTCTACCGCTCATGTCCATTGCCTATGCGTTACTACAATTGCAATTTACTAAATTATTGAGTGCTGAAATTCTTGCCGGAATTATAATTGCCATTTCGCTTTGGTCATTATACCAAAGTGATGAAACCTATGGTAAGGATTTAGATTTTGTAGAAACACAAGTGGCATAAAAAAAGATGGTCGCTCAAAATTGAGTGACCATCTTCAAAAATAACCATGAATATTATCTTACCGACCTGATGTATTCACTCAGTTCTTCTTTGCTGCTGCTAAACCCAAAAACATTATTCACCTTAAAATAATTATTTCTGTCTATAGTGTGTGTATAGGCAAATTTGGCAAAGTCAAGCTTACTCGCTTCAAACCCAAAGGTATTGCAGATAGAAGCAACTTGGTCAGCACTCACACAGTTTGAACTGATAATTTCTTTCGCCACAGAAAGTTTAGTTTCATCGAAAGAAGAGTTTTTAATAGTTTCAATAGCGGAAGCAAAGTCATTAGGATTCATTTTATACTGATAACTGCAATCGCCATAAGCATAAGCATTCGGTCGAGGAGCAGGCTGACCGGAAGCAGGTGTAGAAACAGTTCCTGTAGTAGTAGTCGTGGTGGTAGTCGTAGTAGTTCCATTATACAAAGGATCATTGATGCTAATATTCATCCCTACTCCAATTCCTCCTACGTTCACATTTACATTTGACCCGGTATTCACGTTTGTTGTCGTTGTCTGTACAACAGTTTGTGCAGGTTGCGGATTGCCAAAGTGATAAACCGATACATTAGAAGGCGGAATATAATTTGGCATTACAGGCTGGTTGGAAAAAAAGCGTAAGGCTTGCTTTCCATTATTTTTATCGGTTTTGATTTTATACACCACCTCCTGCGGCATATTGTCTGCATCGCGAACCATCAAAGCGCTTTTGCTGAGTTCGCCTAAAGCCTTGTCAGCAAAAATAATTTTAGCCGTATAGTATGGCTGAGTCAGGTCTTCAACTCTGATATTAGTTTGCGCTTCGGTGTTCTGACGCTCACCATTCAGAATCAGGAAAAATTTGTTGCCATCTTCAGAGAAGATAGTAAGGTTTGAGCCAACCATTGGCTGAGCAAAAGTCAAAGCGGAAATGCTTGCTGCAATTGCTGATAGTATTATTCGTTTCATAAAATTGGGTTTTGTTGGAGATGTTTCTAATGTTATACCAAAAGGCAAATTTTAAGTTTTATTTAGAATTGAATATATACAAAATAATGACTTGAAATGTTTAAATGCTTTGAGCTGCAATCCATGCTGTAGTCCAGGCCGCCTGAAAATTAAAACCTCCTGTAATAGCGTCAATATTCATTACTTCGCCTCCGAAATACAAATTTGGCAAGAGTTTACTTTGCATCGTTTTGAAATCTACTTCTTTCAAATCTACGCCACCGGCAGTGACAAATTCATCTTTATTAGTGCTTTTGCCATTTACCTGAAAAATGCATTTTGTAAGCTGATTGGCAAGGGCATCCAATTCCTTATTGTTGCAATCTGCCCATATTTTCTGTTCGCTGATTTCCGCAGCTGAGCATAGCGATTGCCATAGGCGAAGCGGAATCTCAAAAAGATTATTCTGGAACGCTATCTTTTTGTGATGTATGCTTTTCTGTGTTTTCAATTGATCCAAAACTTCCAAAAACTTTTTTTCTCCGCACCAGTTCACCATTAATTCGAAGCAATGATTTCTTTCATGCAATGCCCTTGCTCCCCATGCTGAAACTCTGAGAATAGCCGGACCGCTCAGTCCCCAATGTGTTATGAGCACTGGACCTTGCACAGATAGTTTTAAATCAATGACAGATACCGTTGCGTTTTTTAAGCTCAATCCCATCAACTCTTTAATTCGGCTGTCTTTAATATTGAATGTGAAAAGCGATGGAACAGGAGCAATGATTTTATGCCCTAGCGCAGCAAGTATATCCCACATTTTATGTGCACTGCCCGATGCTATGAACACTGCATCAAAAACTTCTTTTTCTGCTTTGTTAATAACCAAATGCCACTGCTCATTTACATGCTTCATTTCATCAACAATGGCAAGTGTGCGAATTCTGATGTGATGCTTTTTCGCTTCGTTCATAAAACAATCAATAATAGTTTCTGAACTATCAGTGATAGGAAACATCCTGCCATCAGATTCCGTTTTGAGTTTCACAGCACACTTTGCAAACCATTCAATTGTCTGTGTTGGAGTAAAAGCATGAAAAGGCCCCAGCAATTCCTTTTCACCACGAGGATAATTTTTAGCAAGCAGCTTGGCATCGAAAAAAGCGTGAGTAACATTGCATCTGCCGCCACCCGAAATACGCACTTTTCCCAGTAGTTTAGGAGCTTTCTCCAGAATTGTGATTTCGTAATCAGGATTTTTTTCAGCGCAATTGATAGCAAAGAAAAAGCCCGCAGCTCCTCCGCCAATTACAGCTATTTTCCTTCCTTTCACTTATATGAGAAACTTGCCGTTTTGATAAATCATCGTACCATCTGCCCAGATTTCTCCGCCATTTTTCATATCGGTTATCATATCCCAATGTACTGTACTTTCATTTTTACCACCGCATTGTTTGTAGGATTGTCCAACGGCCATGTGAATAGAACCCCCAATTTTTTCATCAAATAAAATATTTCTTATAGTGCGTTGAATATTGAAATTAGTACCAACTGCCACTTCGCCAAACATATGCGCACCCTCAATCGCAAACACCTTATCCAAAACTTCTTTTCCCTTTTCAGCATCCCATTTCACAATCACTCCGTCTTTCACTTCCAGTCTCACACCCTCCACATCCTTGCCCATATAAATACACGGATAGCTGAAATACACTGTGCCGTTCACGGTATCTTCCACAGGCGCAGAAAACACTTCACCGCTCGGCATGTTGGCTCTGCCGTCAGAGTTGATCCATGTTCTTCCTTTCACTGAAAATGTAATATCTATGTTTGGTCCTTTGTAGTGAATTTTATCGGCTTTGTTGAGATAGTCCACATAGGTTTGCTGCGTGTGGCGCACCTCAAGCCATTTTGCTACAGGGTCTTCGTCAAAAAGATAGCAGGACTGATACACAAAATTCTGATAATCTTCGAGCGTCATTTCCGCATCAGCAGCACCGGCCGCTGTCGGATACTGACACAAACTTCTGCGCATACTGTCATTCCCAATTCGTTCAAAATATAGTCTGTTTAGCTCCGCCTGCGACTTTTGATAGAGGTTATATTTCTCCTGATTCAGCGGCTCTTTATCATCATCGCCTCTGTCGAAAGGTGCGCGAATATTCAGGTATGCATCAAAATTTTCGAAGGCATATTTTTTAAACGGATTCACTTCTTTCAGCTGATGTTCTTCAGCTACTTCCAGCATCATTTCATTCAAACCGTTCAGTTCAATATTGAAATAAGGATGTCCGCCAGCTTTATAAACTTCCTTAGCTACTTCTATCAGTAGCGGCTCTGCCAGATAGGATGCATTGATATAAATTCTCTCGTTGGGTTTTACTGCCAGACAGTAATTCACCAGAAGTTTCGCGTATTTGTTATTCATAGTTTCACAAAATGGAGAGCAATATAAAATTTTTGATTTGTATAGCAGGAGTGTATGATTTTAATCTTCCTGAAGATTGAGTATTTGACTTTAGATTGCGGTTTACCACAATTAGTGGGTACAATAAGACAGGTATCCGATAATTTTACATTTACTTTGAACAAAAGACAAATAAATACCATGTACGCACAAGAATTTCAAGCTATTGTAGAGAGAAGACGTTCAAACAGAAAATTCGACCCTAATATTCAGGTTCCTGATGAGGTTATCAAACGTAGCATAGAGCTTGCTATTCTCTCACCCAATAGTAGCAATATGCAATTGTGGGAATTTTACATTGTAAAATCAGAATCGAAAAAGAAGAAGTTTGTTTCATATTGTTTAAACCAATCGGCTGCCAAAACAGCCCAGCAGTTTATAGTGTTTGTTACCCGTCAGGATTTATGGCCAAAGCGTGCCAAATGGAACTTGGAACGTATTAAAGAAAGTATGGAGGGTGAGCCCAAAAACACCATGCAAAAGAGAGGTTTAGACTATTATGGAAAATTGATGCCCTTTGTCTATTTTAATGATTGGCTGGGAATTACAGGCTGCCTGAGATGGCTTTTAACTTTAGTTGTAGGCTTATTCAGACCTATGATGCGTTTTGGTGGCAAAGCGGATCAGCGTGTGGTAGTCCATAAATCATGTGGACTGGCAGCACAAACTTTCATGCTTTCAATTGCTGCTGAAAACTATGACAGCTGCCCTATGGAAGGCTTTGATGAGCCGCGTGTAAAAAGGGAATTAAATCTGCCTTTGCATGCAGAAGTCAATATGATCATAGCTGTAGGCAAAGGTTTGGAACAGGGAATTTGGGGTGGTCGCCAACGCGTACCATACAACGAAGTGGTGTTCGAGTGCTGATTAACAGGCTTTATATCAATCGTCCGCATATCTCGAGTAAATGCAAAACCCTTTACTTCAACAAAGTAAACACCAATGCCAAAATAGCCGGCACAGCCTGAACTATAAATATCTTTTTTGATGCTGTGAGCGCGCCATATACTCCGGCTAAAATCACACAACTCAGAAAAAATACGGCAATGTTAGTTGCCCATAAATTGTCAGTAATAAAGAATGTCCAAATTAAACCTGCGGCTAAAAAGCCGTTATATAGTCCTTGATTGGCTGCAAGCGGTTTAGTTGGTGTAAATAAATCAGCTGGAAAATTCCTGAAAGTCTTTTTACCTAAAGTCTCCCAGGCAAACATTTCCATGTATAAAATATAAAGGTGCTCTATGGCTACCAATGCTGTCAATATTTTTGCAATTAATTCCATGAGTTTGGTTTTTGATTATACCCGTTTTATAGCTCTCCCATCGAAGTTATGAAAATTAAATTTTAAGCTGATAGCGCCCATCATAATCTGAACTTTCACCTCCATCAAAATAATTTTCATTGCTACAGCGTTTTACTTCAAAACACAGGATATGAAAAAAATACTGCCATTACTGATTTTGCTTTCGGCTGAAATAAGTTTTGCCGCAAACCTCACCCTATACGAGGCACTGAAATCTTCAAATATTTCGCATATCATTCACGGCAATTCGGCAAGTACACATTATTTAGAGCCGATAGTTCTAGAACTCACAAATAAGAGCAGTGAGCCGTATCGAATTTCGGTGGAAACAGGCGATATGTTTATTCCCGATAATACTGCACTTCAAAACATTGTAATTACGGCAACTGATTTTCTCAGCCTGAAACCTAACAGCACCCAGAAATTCAAACTGAAAGGTATGTGCACCGAATCGCATGATGGCAGCGGAAACGATAAGACAGCTTACACTTTTCAGTCTTCACAAAATCCGAAACTCAAACAACTTTGCGATTTTATCAGCACCAAAAAATACCAAACAGCGGCTGCGCAAAATGCAGTATGGACGCTGATGAATAATGATGACTTGAACAACATTTATGCAGCGGATACTTTAGAGGAAAATAATTTGATTCGATTCATGGCTGCTCTTGTTGGCAAAAAAATTCCCGCCAAAAATCCGAATGACTACAGAAACAATTATCATGCAACGACTCCGGTGCAATCCGTTTCAGGCGAACTCAACTATAGTTTTTCTCGAACTCAGGACATTCAGATTGCCATGTTTAATTCGCGAGGTGTTTTAGTACGCGAACTGGTGAATAAAAAGAAAGTGACTCCGGGGCGCTATACTCAAACCTATCAATTTGATTCCAGCGTTTATCCTGAAGATGTTTACCAAATAAAACTAATCATGAACAACGAAATTGCATTGAGCCAAAAATGGGATAAGACGGATTGGTAGTATTCCAAATACCGAAAATGAATACCTTATTTGCGCATTCTTTTCTATCGCAATAATGAAATACTAAATTGTTTATTTACTGCTTCATTACTCAAACTGGTTGCCGTGAAATAGCAAACATAAATGTCTGAAGGCTGAGGTATAGCCTTGAACCTGCCATCCCAACCAATTGTATTATCATTAGACTCAAAAACTTTTTCGCCCCAGCGATTATATATTCTCATTTGGAAATCCTTAATCTGATTGGTGAAAATGATTTTGTAAACGTCATTCTTCAAATCACCATTTGGTGAGAATGCTGATGGTGCTGCAAAAACTAGTTTATCATTAATGGTATTGATTTTTGTGCTTGCAGAAATGCTACAACCGCTGTTGTAATTTACCTTTAAAGTATATATGGCGGAATCATTACCTGAGAAAATGGGGTTTGGACAATTAGTACAACTCAAACCCAAAGCAGGTGTCCATTCATACGAATTAATGGCAGAACCAGGATATGGACCAAAAATAGAATTAAGCTGAATCGTATTGCCAGCATAAGCAGTAGTGTCAGCAGGTAAAATATCTAATGTTGCAGCAGCAGGATGAACCAGATTATAAGCATCTACAGCCGTGCAGCCGCCTGCATCTGTTACTGTAACATCATAAGTGCCATCACAGAGACCAGTATTGATTGATGATACATTGCCATTACCCCAAACATAAGTATATGGTTGATTAGTTCCAGATACATTAGCTGTCACTATTCCGTCACAGTTATTGAAACAGGTAATAGGTTGTGTATTGCTAATTTGTACATTAAGCGTTGTTGCTTCAGTAACAGATGCTGAAGCCGTTGCAGAGCAACCATTCGCATCTATTGCTGTTACGACATATATTCCGGCAGCAATAGCAGTAGTTGTGTTTGTATTATTTCCGCCACCCCAATCAAAAGTCACGTTTGGATCGGTAGAGTTCGCAACAATATTGATTGTAGAATTATTACATGTTATTACTGCACTTTGTGGCGTAACTGAAATATTTGGAGGTGTTATATTGCTAGTAACGAAAGCAGTGACAGTGGCAGTACAAGAATTGGAAGGATCGGTAACCGTAACCGTGTAACTTCCGGCTGCGGTTGCATTGAATGAATTAGTGTTATTTCCACCACCCCAGCTGTAAGTGACCCCGGAAGTAGAAGAACTTGCAATGATATTGACTGTAGGAATCGCACAAGTTAATGCTGTATTTATAGGGGCTACAGTGGCGTTAGGAGCGTTTGTGTTCTGAGTAATATTCACAGAAGCAGATGCAGTACATGAATTTAGAGGATCTGTCACAGTAACAGAGTATGTCCCCGAACTGTTTGCTGTATTACTAGATGAAGTATTTCCTCCGCCCCAATTGAAAGTAGCACCTGCTGTAGATGATGAAGCAGTAAGCCCAATACTTGTAATGCTACATGAAATTTGTCCGCTGGATGGTGAAATGCTAACAATAGGAGTAGATGCATTTGAAGAAACTTTAGCAGAATCTATTGCAGTACATAATGAAACTAAATCTGTAATGGTTACATAATAAGTTCCGGACTGTGTAGCATTCAAAGTACTATTTGTGCTGCCATCTGACCAAAGAAATCCGGGATTTGCACTGGAAGAAGATGCGGAAAGTAAAACTCCGGGATTCGTACAAGAAAGCGTACTGTTTTGGGGAGTAATAGAAGCAGTTGGCGGACTGCCGATTGTCACTGCCAGATTACCCGGGGCAGAGATACAATTACCCTGAGACACTGAAAGCGTTATATTTTTAGTGCCGGTCGATGGCCAGGTTACATTATAAGGTCCTGCCCCAAAACCATTAAGAACATTACCTGCATCAAAACTCCAATTATAAACAACTCCATTAGGATACGATCCTGAAATACCAATTTGGATTGGTGTGTTGCCACATGCCGGATTTGGATTTGCAGTAATTTGAGGAGCTGCAACATTTACAACATTTACTCTAAATGTATCTGTAACAGAGCATTGGTATCTGTCTTTTACAACTACACCATAAGAAGTTGATGTAGTAGGGCTAAATGATTGAGGATTTGCGGTAGCGCCCCCAGGTGACCAGCTATAGGTATAAGCAGGTGAACCAAATCTTGTAAACGCATTTACATTAACTGATTGCCCACTACAAATAGTAGTATCTCTCGGATAGGCAGCATTTACATTGCCGCCTTGTCTTAAGTCCATAACAGGACAAAGATTAAGTTTGATAACAGAATTATATGAAGCTGGAGCCAGACAAACACCAGTAGGTTGTAAATACACATCATTCCATTTACCATTACTCATTTGTAAAATTGCTCCATCTTCACCTATAGTGGATCCTGCGCAATTTGAATTATTGGGTTCGCCTGGATTCCAATTAGTAAAATTAGATGTGTTGCCATCTTCCCATACCCATGTACCCTCAATGGCTCTATCTGTATATCCAATCCAAAAACCTCCTGATGCATAACCTGCTGCATTACTAGCTGCGAGAACGGCCGCATTCTCAGTTGCGCTGGTTATACTTGCAAGGTTCGCACCCACCGCAGCAGCCTGATTTTGAGCAGTCTGCCATCTATTGGTAGCTGTAGTATTTACAAAATATTTGTTACAAGGGAAACCTGTAACATTAAGCGCTACCCATCCCTGAGCTCCTAATGCCGCATTGATAGCTGTAAAATCGCAGCCCGGAGGTGTAGGGCAATTTGTTGTAGTTAATGTTACAGTAGCAGTAGCCGAACATCCATATCTATCTGTAGAAACTACAGAATAAAGATTATTCCCTAATACAGGCGCCTGAACACTTATAGCTGCTCCATTTCCAATTACTGTAGGACTTGGTGGAAAGGTCCATTGGTAAGAATAATTTGGAGAACCCAAAATAGTGGTTGCACTCAATGGAGCAGAGGCACCAAAACATACACTCGGAGCAGTTGCAGATACTTGAGGGCAAAGGTTAATCTTGAGTAATGATTTCCCTTGTGGTCCAAAGGAGCCTCCAAAAGGTGTAGTCTGCAAATCATTCCATTTGCCACTACCCAATAATAATTGTGCTCCATCTTCTGGGATTCCAGGATACCCTGAACTATTGTTTGGTTCTCCCGGTGACCAGTTAGTATAGGTTACCGGTGTGCCGTCATTCCATTGCCATGATCCACTTTTATTATTCAGTCCTATCCATATAGTACCTGAGGTAAAACCGGCATTGTTTAAAGCGGTTAGTATTGCGGCATTCTCAGCAGCATCATTGATAGAAGCCAAATCTGCTCCAACTTGCTGAGCTTTTGTTCTGGAATCGTTCCAAAATCTGTTGGTATTGTCCACAAAATATAACGCACATGGTTGTCCTGCAACTACCACTTCCGTATAACCAGCTCCTGTTAATGCACTTCTTATTGCAGTTAGGTTACAAGATGGAGATTGAGCTATAGATTCATTTAAGGCAAAAAATAATAGAGATAAAACAGTAAAAATTAATTTTCTCATTGTTAAGATTTTGGTAACTATGAATGTAATTTAATACCCCAAAAAGAGTAATCTATTCTTCATTAAAATTACATAATCTGAGAAAATTGCTATGGGATTAGGAACCTAAAAATGACAGCAAAATGTACTTATTTTTTGCCATCAGTTAATCCCGGATCCCAATCTATAATCGCTGTTTTGGAAGCTAGTGGCTTTGCAGTGCCGGTATTAAATGTTCTCCTCCAAAGCACTTCAAGATTTGCAAATTGAGCATCTCCATTAGACACAGATATATTTGCCCACTCTAATCTAAATGCATCACTTTGTCCCTTTTCCAAAATTATTGGTTTTGGCTTTCTTTTCATATTGGCAAATTCTGCACCGTTTGGAAATTTAAGAGCAGCTTCACCGGGTTGAATCACAGCTATATCGTTGCCCTGATAAACAACAGAGAATTTAACACCCACAAAATCAGTTTTTTTGTCATTAGCCAGATGAGTAATTTTAAAGTCGCCTGTTTCAAAATAGTTTTGTGCCGCAGGCAGTTTAAAAGGTGGCGCATCGAAAAACTTCTTGACTGTTACTTTGTAAAACCCATCAAGTTTCACCTGATAACTTGGTACACGAAATTGAGAACCTTTTACATCTATCAATTTTGATGCCTCATCAAATGGTCCAACAAACATGTTTTTTTCAGAAGCCTTGTATTTTACTCCGTTTACAACCAGCACTATATTGTTGGGTTTAACCATTATAATATCTGCTGATTTATTTTTGATACGCATTTTGAATTTAGTATAGCTATCAACAGCATCGCCTATAGTGACTTCTACATCACCAAGTTCAACTGTAATGCTTTTGAAAAACACTCTTTTGTACTTGGCCGGATCTTAGACAAATGAGGTACTCGCCACAAATACTAACAGTATTAAAATTGCTTTTCCCATGTTTTGGGTTTTATGCCTTAATATAGGGAATTAATTTGCCTCCAGAAATCATTGATATGCTTCCATAATTTTTTTTGAAAAAGTTTCATTCGAAAATATTTCACTTCTGGTTTTTAGCAAAGCTGTTTCCTGAGATTTATAATGGATCAGGTGAAGCATCTTCTCTGCAAACGAATTAAGATTGTCTAAATCAAAATAGTCAATAGCATCGCCACCTAACTCACGAAAGCATTCCACATCACTAGCCAACACTCTCGTCCCTGAAGTCATTGCCTCCAATATCGGAATGCCGAAACCTTCAAACTGCGAAGGATATACAAATAAATCTGCCAAACGATATATTGCAGCCAGTTCAGCCAAAGGCAGGTTTGAAAGTATCTTTATTCGTGAAGCAATATTTTTCTCTGCAATATAATTTTCAATTGTCTTGCGCTCCATTTCATATCCACCCACCAAAACAAGATTATGGGGAACTTTTGCCATAATCTGCTCAAAGGCTTTTACTAAAAGCAAATGATTCTTTCGCGGATAAAATGAAGAAACATTTAAAATAAAATATTCATTCAATACATGCTTTAAACGGACAGTCTCCATATCTTCATTCGTGATATTGCTTGAAAAAATGTTATCACAGCTTTGATACACTACCTCAATTTTTCGCTCATCGGCACCGATTAACTTTATTAAATCGCTTTTGGTTTGCCCACTGATCGCAATTATCTTATCCGCAACTTTACAGGCATATCGTATTTTAGTTTCATAAATTAAACGGTCTGCAAGCGGATATTGCTTTTTCTCTTTCAGGAAAATCAAATCATGTATGGTTACTACTTTTTTTACTCCTCTATGCTTGTCTATACCAAATGGCAACTCGTTTGACAGACCATGATAAAGATCCAGCCTGAGTGCAGCGATATCTTTTATTACATTGCGTGTTCGCCAATAAGATGGAATTAATTTATCTATTCCTCTTTCAGGCAACTCAATCTTATACTCACCATCAATTTGCTCCAGCAAATACTCTTTGATTTTAGGCGTAAAAAGATGATAGTCGTTTTCAGGAAAGTTACGCAACAACCCATTAATCAGATTTCGGGAATAAACACCCAAGCCTGTATCATTCATCAACGCTCGCTTTGCATCAAATCCGATTTTCATGATTGCTGATTTTTGGATGCATAAAGTTGTTGCAAGATTTGATATCTGAGTCTTGTACTATGTGCCGACATTTTTGCAATTGTCATACCTTCTCTGCCATCAAGCCAACCAAATTTTACGACATAGCCAACCAGAAATTTAATAGCAGGTTTCAGATAAAGGCTATAAAGCGAACTATGTTTTGAATGCTGAAAATCGCTTTGCGCAGCAAGTGCAGCATAGGATTCGGACTTGACACGAAAGGCCTCCTCACTTTCAAAACTATAATGATAACAGAGTCCTTTAATTTTCTCGATTTTTATAGATTTATCAAAAATCAATTTTTCGTGAACAAGCCCTTCCCACTTTGCGATTCGCCTGTCGTATATCCTTGTTTTCCAATCCGGGAACCACCCGCTGTGCTTAATAAATTTACCGCAAAAATTAGTCATTCGATTAAAGCGATACACTGCATTTTCATTGAGGTCTTTCAGCGCATTTATTTCGTGATTCAACTCTTTGGAAAGTACTTCGTCAGCATCTATCGCCAATATAAAATCATTGGCTGCTAAAGAAGCAGCATAATTTCTGGCATCAGAAAAATCAGTCCACTCGCGTTTCTGAAAATTCACATTGTAGTTCAGACAAATTTGTTGCGTATTGTCTGTTGAGCGCGCATCCAGCACCACAATATCATCAGCTATATCATAGAGTGACTTTAAACAACGATCTATATTTCGCGCTTCATTTTTTGTGATCATAACAACAGACAACTTTCTCATACTTCAGCACTCATACGTTTTAAAAATAGCATGGAGAAAAGCATAAATAATGTGCCTCCAACCTGTTCCTCCAAGGTATATTCTACCATAAACGACACAGCCATTACCAGATGAAATATCAATCCTATATAAGTTGTACGGCTTTTGAAAAGCCAAAGCGGCAGCAGCCATGCCATCAAGAAAAAAATCATTCCAATAATACCTGTACTGCTTAATGTCCAGAGAAATTCATTATGCGGCATTTTTCTACTCTCCTCCGAAACAACTGTTGGAAAAAGTTGACGAGACATCTCTTTAGATTCTTTTAGAATATCACCAGTTCCCACGCCAAACCAAATATTTTTTTTAAATAGCTCAACGCCTGTTTTGAGCGAAGCCAGGCGCATAGCATCTGAGTTGCCATCTATCTTGCCTATTTGCCACTGGCTATAGTCGTAGCGCATGTAGGATATTCTGTTTTGCAAAGAAGGTGCGAAAGTAAAGCTCAGCCAACCAATAATAATGGCCGATAACGTCATGCCTAAAATCAATTTCCACTGGCGTGTTTTGAAAGAAAAATAAACGACCGTGAATGCTAAGCCAACATACAAGGAAAGCAATCCGCTACGAACGCTCAGAATATGGATTGCGATAAAAAGATATGCCCACACAAAGAGCAACCACTTTTTATAAGAGTTGATATAAAGCCAAATTGTCGCAAAAAATGCAAAGACTAAAAGCAGGCTATATCTGATATGTGAAAACGGCACAGGCATCCTGCCTCCACTAAAAAAAGATTCATTGATTTGCTGAAAATGCTGTATGTAACGAAACAAGAAAACCCCTGAACTGATTACCATGAGCAAAACGTATACTTTCAAAATTTTGGCGATTACTTTTTCGGATATCGGGGGCAACAACCAAAAGGCTATTGGCAAAACCAGAAATGGTAGTTTGAGTAAAAGCCAGGAGAGCCACTGCCCGGTGTTTTCAGAATAAAAAAAGGAATAAAGAAATGGCAGGAAAAAAAATACAGGAATCAGCAGAACATAGCTTGAGTATGGAATCTTCGCATTTGCCGAAAAAAAATTAAAAATTCCCAATACCAATAAACATGCTACGCCAATGGAAATAAGAGCCCGAGACCCTATAAAACCTATAAAAATCATAGCAATAAAAAGCAACAGCCCCCGTTCAAAAAACTGTTCTCTATTTTTGTTTAAAAAAAAATCTGCGCGCGTCAAAATGCTTCTGTTATTTTTATGCAATCTAAAAAATCCTTTTGTTGGAGACACAATCTACTTTTAAAGATTTCAAATCGCTGGGAAGAGCCATCTCACTGGTAGAGAATGATGCCAACCAGGCTAATGAAATTCTGTCATCTATATCTCCATCATCTATTCCTACAATTGGCATCACCGGACCACCAGGGGCAGGCAAAAGCACTCTGTTAAACGCTATTCTGGCTGAATTATTGGATGCAGGCAAAAAAGTAGGATTAGTACTTGTAGATCCTTCATCTCCTTTTCATTTTGGGGCACTGCTGGGAGACAGGCTGCGTATGTCGCACTACTTTACCCATCCAAATATCTTTATTCGTTCTGTGGCTACTCGCGGTTCTCTTGGTGGACTATCCGATAAAATTGTTGAAATACTGGAAGTGATGAAATCTTATCCGTTTGATTATATTTTTATCGAAACCGTGGGAGTGGGACAGAGCGAGGTAGAAATTGCAGGAATAGCCGATACCACAATAGTTGTGCTGGTGCCAGAGGCTGGAGATAGCATTCAGGCAATGAAAGCAGGACTGATGGAAATTGCAGATATTTTTGTGGTAAATAAATCAGACAGACCTCAGGCTGAATTGTTTTATAACAATCTCTCGCTTCAGCTTCACCTCAACGGCCGAGATGATATTCCAATTTTAAAAACGGTAGCTTCAGAATCTACAGGCATAAAAGAATTGGTTGTTGAACTCCAAAAGCAGCATAGCCGCGAAGAAAACAAGCAACGCAAAATTCAACTGGCTACCGAAAAAGCATACCGCCTCATTCAAAAAAACAGAATGAAGGATTTTGACAAGGCACAACTAAAGTCTGATATAGAAAAAGAAATTGACGGAAACAACTTCTCTATTTTCAGATTTGTAAAGAAACACAACTGATACGTTTCAGCCTTATTCATTAAAGTTCAAAGGACTTTTGGCAGCAACCCTTGAAGGAAGGAAAGAAGCCACTGCCGCAATGTTCATTACAGTAAAAAATGTGAGCAGCACATCAGAAAATAAAAGCTTGACCGGATAAGCATCTACTACGAAAGTGCTGCTTGATGAGCCAAGCTTCACAAAGCCAAAATGAATTTGCAGCAAACAAACGATAATAGCCAGAATGATTCCAATGCCCGCACCAATCAATGCAGCTAACACGCCCTGAAAAACAAAAATCCTTTGTACATCAGGAGCTGTAGCACCCATACTTTTCAATATAGAAATATCCTTTTGTTTGTCTAACACCACCATATACAAAGAGCCAATGATATTGAAGGATACAATAATCATGATGAAAGTGAGAATAGCATATACCGCCCAACGCTCCATTTTCATGATTCGGTATAGTGTTTCCTTCTGCTCATATTTTGTTTTTATTGTGAAAGAATCCCCCAGCAAGTTTTTCAGTTTCCTGCTCACCTCTTCTGCTTTTGCTCCTTGCTTCAATTTCAGTTCATAGGCAGAGAGTAAAGTATTTTCACCCAAAAGGTTTCTGATAAAATCGAGCGATACAAAAACGTATTTGCTATCAAATTCCTGTTGAATAGAAAATATACCTCCGGGAATAGCTGATGCACTATAGAAAGCATCTTCAGGTGCAAATGTAGTGACTTCATCGCTTCTGGGAATATTAATTGTCATAGCTTCAGTAACCCGGTCTACATTTAAGCTCAAAGCTGATGCGATATTAGCACCAAGCACAGCATACGGAAATTCATTAGTCTTCAACAGAAAACTTCCTGCTTTTATTGTTTTTTGCATTCCCGTAACACTCAAATAATTGCTATCAACACCTTTTACTACTGCCAAATAATCTCTATCTGCATATTGGATATAGGCATTTTCTTCCAATACAGCAGTGCTATTTACAATCTCCGGTAAAGATTTTATTTTTTGCTGTAAAGCATCTGAGTCGTAGAAAAACTTACCTTTAGCAGCAGTAATTTGTATTTCGGGGTAGAAAGAATTGTAGAGTGAAACAACCAAGTGCTCAAAACCATTAAAAACGCTGAGGACAACAACAAGTGCAAAAGCTCCGAAACACATACCCAGCATAGAAATCCAGGTGACAATATTAATCGCGTTGGTGCTTTTCTTTGAGAAAAGATAGCGAAATGCAATTTTGACCTGGTATAGCATTAGAGCAGTTGATTAACTGTTTTCGCTTTTGATTTTATCGTCTTCTTCATGTATCTTTTTGAAAAGCTCCTCTATTTTGGCTGCCTGATCCAGTGTTTCATCCAGAAAAAATTCAATCTCAGGCATTTTCCTGAGATTGCGGATTTTAGGCACCATAGCTCTTTTCAAATTAGCCTTTGATTCCTCCAAAGACTGCATCACCACTTTTTTATTCTCAGCATTGTACACGCTGAAATAAAAGCGTGCAATAGACAAATCTGAGGACACCCAAACATTTGTAATAGATACCAATGCAACACCATATATGTTGCGTCCCTCTCGAGATAGTATTTCAGTAAGTGCCTCATTCATCAATGAGCCGATTTTATTTTGTCTTCTATTGTCCATTGCAGTTCTGTTAGGGGGTAAAAATGAATAATTAAGCTGAATAAATTTGGAAAGTGATGATTAATAAAGCTTTTTTAAAAATATACAAAACATTTTAGCGATTTTGCGTTAATCATTTTCGAAGCAAATTTATATTTACCGCTGTGCGAATTTTTTTAAGAATAGTTGCTTATGTGAAACAATATTCAGGCTACACCCTGCTGAATTTGCTGTTTAATATTTTATCTGCTTTTTTCTCCCTGTTCTCTGTAGTGATGGTCATTCCCCTGCTGCAGCTGCTTTTCGGACAGGTGCCCGATGTTACAGAAAAACCACAAGCGGGTTATAGTGCTAGCTCCATACTCGAATGGATAAAATATTTGCTGAGCACGGTGAAAAAAGAGGAAGGCGCAGTGCATGCGTTGCTTGGAGTTTGCATCACCGTAGTGGTTATTATTTTTCTTAAAAACACCTTTCGTTATTTAGCATTGCGCGCGCTGGCTCCTATAAGAAATGGCATACTCAGAGACATACGCAATCAGCTTTTTGATAAAATCACCTCGCTGTCATTATCCTACTTTGGCAGAACAAAAAAAGGCGATTTGATTTCAAGAATCACTAATGATGTGAAAGCAGTCGAAATGGGTGTAATCAGTATGCTCGAAGTGACAGTACGCGAGCCGATTAATATCATTCTTTCATTGCTTTGGATGCTCATGATTAGCCCAAAGCTTACACTATTTGTATTTGTGATGCTGAGCATTACAGGCGGCATTATCGGCAAAATCGGCAAAAGCCTGAAAAGGCATTCTAAGGATACGCAAAGCACCATCGGTCAAATGATAGTGCTGATTGAAGAAAGTATTTCGGGATTAAAAATCATTCAGGCTTTTAATGCCAGAACGTATAAGCAAAGGCAGTTTCACGAACTGAACAAAACAATCTATTCGCAGGCAAATATGATTAACCTCCGATATGAACTCTCTTCACCCCTCACAGAATTTCTTTCGATATGTGTGTTCAGTTCTGTGCTTTGGTTTGGCGGCAATCTTGTTTTTAAAGACGAACTGGATGCGGCAACCTTCATAGGATTCATAGCCATGTTCTCCTTGCTTATTCAGCCCGCAAAAAGTTTCTCAAATGCCTTTTACAATATACGCATTGGTCTTGCAGCAGCAGAAAGAGTTTTTGAAGTATTGGAAACTGAGTCTGATGTAAAAGATAGTGCTAATGCCACAATTAAAGAAAATTTTACAGATTCTGTCACATTCAAAGAAGTGCAGTTTAGCTATGCAAATTCAGAGCGAAACGCGCTCAACAAAATTTCTTTCGATATTCAAAAAGGACAAATGGTTGCCATAGTTGGCGCATCGGGTTCAGGAAAAACTACGCTTGTGGATTTACTACTCAGATTTCACCAGGGATACTCAGGTGAAATTTTACTAGATGATACTGATATAAATAATTACAAAATCGACAGCACCCGAAGTCTTATGGCTGTGGTGTCTCAAGAGCCGGTACTTTTTAATGATTCTATTTGGAATAATATCGTTTTTGGTATAGAGAATTGCACAGAAGAAGCGGTAATCAATGCAGCAAAAGTGGCAAATGCTCATGATTTTATTATGCAATTAGAACATGGCTACAATACAAATATTGGTGACAGAGGTATGAGACTGAGCGGTGGTGAAAGGCAAAGAATAACAATAGCTCGTGCCAAACTAAGAAACCCTCCTATTTTGATTTTAGATGAAGCTACCTCATCGCTGGATTCTGCATCCGAAAAATTAGTGCAGGATGCGCTGGCAAATGCTATGAAAGAAAGAACTGTAATTGCCATAGCACACAGGCTTTCTACTATTCAACATGCAGATAAGATAATAGTAATGAGCGAAGGCAGAGTAGCCGAAACAGGCAATCATGAATCTTTGATTGCGCAAAATGGACTATACGCTAAAATGATTGCTTTGCAGCAGTTTGAATAGTGATGGCAGACATATATGTCGGTTGGAAACAACCGACAGCACTGAAGAAAATGTCAGGTTGGTAAGAGAACCAAACTTTTGTAAGTTGTTTACCAGTAGATAACAACTTCTCCTGCAATCCCGGCTGTGCTATATGAACCAACACCTGCAGTCAGACTACCTGCAGCTGGAGTTCCTGAACTGCCTGCGGGAGCTGTCCCTGCTGGTTGTCCGAAAGCAGTATGATATTGGGTTAGGTCATAACCTGTAAATGAAGCCCATTCCCTAATGCCACCAACATAGTTTGCTCCTCCTGAACCACCGTTGTTTAGGTTTGATGCTGAATTTCCCGAAGTACCAGCTGCACCATTAAAGCCTGAGCTAGCAAATACAGTACCCCCTGGCTTACCGGCACCTGCTGAGCCAGCTCCTGCGTTAGTTCCTGTACCACCACCACCACCGGCAGCACATAGCAACACAGATCCTGTAACTCTAGTAATAGTTGTTCCGACACCCCCATCACCAAAACCTGCTCCATTAGACCTTGAAACTCCTCCTCCTCCAACAACTATTGTCAAAGACTCAGCAGGAGTCACATCAATTATTCCCCATATAAAACCAGCATTACCACCACCTGCTCCATAGCCGTTTGTATTTCCACCACCACCACCACCAGCTGCAAAAACTTTTAATTGGGTAATACCTGAAGGAACAACAAAGGTAGCAGTACCTGCTCTGTATGTTACAAAGCCTGTCGTGAAAGAAGATGATGTGCCTGTAGGCCCGGTAACACCGGTTGCTCCAGTAGAACCAGTTGCGCCAGTTGTACCACCTCCTGTGGCTCCGGTAGAACCGGTAGCTCCGGTATTTCCTGTAGGACCTGTAACACCTGTTGCTCCTGTAGTTCCTCCGCCTGTCGCTCCTGTACTACCCGTTGACCCGGTAGAACCTGTGCTTCCTGTTGAGCCTGTTACTCCAGTTGAACCAGTAGTTCCTCCACCTGTTGCTCCAGTACTTCCCGTTGAGCCTGTAGCTCCGGTAGAACCTGTACTTCCGGTTGATCCCGTTACTCCTATTGAACCCGTTGTACCGCTTCCTGTTGCTCCAGTAGCTCCTGTAGCTCCTGCTGTTCCATTATTTCCTGTGGCTCCTGTTGATCCTGTTGTCCCAGCGCCAGTTGCGCCAGTACTTCCCGTTGAACCTGTACTTCCGGTTGATCCCGTTACTCCTGTTGAACCCGTTGTGCCACTTCCTGTTGCTCCGGTAGCCCCTGTTGCTCCGGCTGTTCCATTATTACCCGTGGTTCCGGTAGAGCCCGTTGCGCCTGTAGTGCCAGTTGCTCCAGTACTTCCTGTTGATCCAGTTGATCCGGTAGAACCTGTACTTCCTGTTGAGCCCGTTGTGCCACTTCCTGTTGCTCCGGTCGCACCTGTAGCTCCGGCTGTTCCATTATTACCTGTGGCTCCTGTTGATCCTGTTGTACCAGCGCCTGTTGCGCCTGTACTTCCTGTTGCTCCATTATTTCCCGTTGCACCAGTTGAGCCAGTTGTACCTGTAATACCTGTTGTTCCGCTTGGGCCTGTTGCCCCGGCTGTTCCCGGCAATCCTGTATTTCCCGTAGAGCCTGTTGCTCCCGTTCCTCCTCCTGTTCCGCTGCTACACAAATTTTGCCAGCCCGATTCAAAAAAGAAGAAACACATTATATCTGTGTCATAAACTAAAAGTCCTCGTGCAGGTGATGCTATTGCCAATCTTTGTGCAGTGGTTAAACGTGGCAACAAAAGACCTTTGTCTGTGGATGTCAAATCAAGTATAGAAGAAGGATGCGGAGCCGGAGTGCCTACACCCACGTTGTTTTGCCCAAATGAATTACTGACAGCAAATAATGTCAAAATCAACAAGGCGTATAAATATTTCATGTTTAATTGATAATTTTTTAACGGAAAAAGCCTACGAATCTAACCAAAAACAATTGATAATAAAGATATAGCATTACATAATTCCTTCAAAAACCAAAGTTTTTCCATCAAGTGAAATCAGGTATACAGTAAACCCTGTCTGATAGACTTTTATGCATCATATATAATAACATCATGAATAAGGCCTATGCATTTTATCTCGTCAAATATGTTCAGGTACACCCCAAAGAAGTTGTTTAATATCGAAACTGAGGAAGTAAATATCTGCCTGTAAAAAGTCACAAGAAAATCACCCAAGTGTTAAGAGGATATAAAGAAAAAATCGTTCACCGATAACCATTGTACGTTCATTGCAAATAGACGGATTAGAGTTGCATTTGATATGAATCCCGAGCTATATTTACACCCGGAACCACAAAGGAAATAGCGTTTTTAGTAGATGATGATATCGGCAGTGTCTTTGCAAAGCCCTTCCTTTTCTTTCAGAAACATTTTAAAAGTTCAAAATATATACGTTATGAAAAAGTTTTTCATGGTTGTCACAAGTGTCGCAATATCTATCTTTTCGACCTTTGCTCAGTCGAATGCGGAGCACGTAGCATCTGCCACTCAGGTGGTGATGAATGCCGTAATAAACAATCCGAATATTATTGTTATTACAGGAAAGCTTATTGATGCTTCAACCAGCATGCCTGTGACTCAAGCAAAGCTGAATTTTGCAAAAACGGGCGAGCAATTGATTAATGCCGCAGTAGATGAAAAAGGCAACTTTGCCATTGCTATCAACAAATTAGCTATGGGTAATGCAAACAATTTGCTAATAAAAATTGCGGGCTACGAAGATTTCAAAATAAAGAAAATAAACAAAACAGGCAATCAGAAACGTATGGATATTAGACTTAATCCTGATGAGGCAAATCGCACTTCAAATGCTAAATATCATCTTTCCGATGATCCGTACAATACGCTTGTTATTAAGTTTTAAAAGAAAATAAAGTAGTGTTTTTAGGGTTAAATAAGGCTCCCTTGTGGGAGCCTTATTTTTTTCTGTACTTCTCGCTAAATGTGCGCTGAGATTTGATATTCCTGTATATCAAAAAACAAAAAAGGGCACAGATGTATGGGAAATATACTAAATAGTGAATGGAACGAAGTGTAATCAAATAGTAAGTCCCCATTACAACAGATACAACTACTGCCGAGAGCCAAGCTCTTTCAAGAATTTTTAGAATTTGCATGATTTCAATTTTAAGTGTTAGGGAAGTTCTTCTGATTTCACTTTTATCTTTCCTGTAATATGCTTTATGGTGTAATCTGTAAAAGTTTCGTTTGATTCCATTCCATTTCCTAATACAATCTCGTCATTAGTAGTGATTTTGACAAAAGAATTGGAATAAATCTGTTTGCGCGACTCGTCCCAAATCAATTCTTCTGTATCCATCTTTTCACCTCTAACATTTGTTACCACTACATTGTTTCTGGCTGTCATCATTGATGAACCATCCTGAGCTGTAGCATACTTAGCAGTCATTACTGTTTCGATATTCCCGTCTTTTCCATAAAAATGAATCACTATCCCATCTATGAATTCCATATAGGGCTTCTCCGTATTAAACCTTAACACTGTCTTTGCAAAAGCCTTTATTTTGTTTTCACCGGATGAGGAATATAAAATTTCAACATGTTTCCCTCGCTCTATGCTCACATTGGCTTTACTGGTAATCTGCCTTGCAGCGTCCATATCATTTTTGCAGCTACTAAGCAAAACAAGAGATATGCAATATAAAAATAAATGCAGCACAGCTTTATATGAGCCGCTGTGACGCATTAGTCGAATTTTCTTTTCTGAAACCAAAGACTATTAAAGGCTACACCAAAAGTTAGGCGATAATACGTTTCACTTATCAGTGCTGAATTTTGCGGTACTCTGCTACCTATATCACCCATAAGGAATAGTTGTAAGTAATCGTTGGTAGACACCCTGTCGCGACCAAAAACAAAAGGCAGCACAATGCCAAAAGTACCTCCATATTCATTTACACCGGTATTGTCCACTCTTATTTCTGACTTTGCAGCATATCCGCCAATCTTGTATTGAATGCGTTTAATAAATTTCCCGGTATAGTCAGGTGTTATTCCAAATCCCACCGATGCCCTCCAGCTGTCATTCAACTTATTGGTGCTTGCCGGAGAGCTGAATGAGCTCCAGTTGGAATATTTAAAATCTGCGCCTATTATCCACCAAAACTCATTGCCAATTGTAAATCCACCTCCGATGGTATATGGCAACTGAATTTTCCCTTTGGATTGGTTGAGCGAAAGTGGTGTATCAACAATTTTATTTACCCCGCTCGATAGCGTATAAAATCTTTCCCAAACTCCATTTACAGTAGAATTAACCTTCACCTGACTGTTGCCAAAAAGCCCTACAGTAATAAATACATCAGTTTTATTGTGATTATCTTTAGTGCTTTTCAGAATTCGTTTTTTGTATTGAACCCCAAGATCGTATACAAATCCACTGACATTCATTTTTATGTTGCTTCTCGTATTTAAAGCGTTTAGTGTATCCGTAAAACTAAAGCCCTTGTTGTATTCTTCCTTGCCAAACAGATAACCCAAATTAAACCCGAATGAAAAACCGGCTACCTGATAGCCACTCCCTAAATATAATTTATAGATAGATCCCTTGCCTTTATAATCGCTGAAAGTATCCACATTCTGTTGCTGAAATTTGTAGTTTGTAGTAGCATAAGGCAATAAACCTATACTCATTCCCCAAACATTCCTTTTTAACGGGAAGCCAAGCGCAAAGTGATTGAGCGTGCCATAAGTTCCCAGATAAGTGGAGTCTTTAGTTTTGATTGATGAAATATCTACATTGGCTCCGATTTCAGAAGTAGTAAGAGAAAGCTCTGAGTATGAAGCTGGATTCCCGGGATTTAATCCAACGCTGCTTCTATAGCCACCTACAATCTCACCCATCGCCTTGTTTGATGAAAACACATTGGAGCGGAGATAACCCAAGCCAAATCTTGAATAAGGAGAAACGGTCTGAGCGGTGGCATCAATAAAAATCCAAAGGCATAAAATGGTAAAAAGAAAACGGCACAGTTTAATTGTCATTATGATTCAGTATGTGATTTAATCCCTCCAGCAAAAGTTCAGGGCGGGCAAAGATGTTATTTTTAAGCTGTGAAACCAAGAAAGCCGTATCGCCTCCGGTTAGTATAATGTTAAGATTAGCAAAACGTTCCTCAAAAGATTTTATTGTGCCTTTGATTTCGTGCAAAATACCGTGAGAAACGCCACTAATCATGGATGAATGAGTAGAGTCGCCAATAAATTCCGATTGCAATTTGCCATCCCATTCTATCATTGGTAATCTGGATGTGAATTGATTCATGGCTTTAAACCTAAGTTTTGAACCCGGAGAAATAGCACCTCCCCAAAAACAATTTTCGGCATCAACAAAATTATAAGTGATACAGGTGCCCATAACTATCACAAGGGTGTTCTGATTTGGGAAATGCAATGTGGCTCCTGCAATGGCAGCCAGGCGGTCATTCCCTAATGTTTCGGGGCTACTGTACTTGATGCTGAAAGGTAATTTTGATTTATAGGATAAGAGATGAAATGCAGTGCTGTTTTCCTCGCACCATTTAATGGCATTTGAAGAAACAACAACTGTCGAGATTATTGTTTTCTGTACTTGATGCCATTGTATGTCATTAACCCCAATGCCAGAATGCAGAAGCTTATTACCTTCGAATATTGCGAATTTTAAAGCTGTATTCCCTTCATCAATACATAAGTTCATATTCATGCTTTAGCGGACAGGAGCGTATTCTCGAATTCGCTTACCGTCATAATAAACAACTACCAGTGCCTGTCTGTATCGAGGTTTAATCACATTAAAATATAAATCTCTAACGTCAGCATATTTAGCCCCGCCTCCTATCAAATATTTATAAGACTCGTTTTCCAACAGCACCTCATATCCGCGCAAATGATCATAATAATTTGTGTCAATAGGTATTTGGCGACTCAATTCATAAAACTGCACCCTGTAAAGTGTATCTGCACGCTGCTTAACTTGTGTTTTTACCACAGGAGGTGCAGATGGAGTAAGATTGGTCTCTTTAAAAGGATTGAATTTATTATTAACCGGAGCATTTGTAATCTGGGCAGATTCTTCAATATCCTCAACAGTAATATCAGTGATATTATACTGTATTTCATCTACGTAGCGACCCATAGTTCCGCGTGTTGTAACAGCATGCTTCACCATTTTTTCGCGCTCTGCATCAGGAAAGTTTTTATACAATTGCTTACTTTCCACTGCCGCCACCGGCACTACCTGTAGCTGTGTTTTGCCATTGATCGTGTCATAATAATTCCAAATTGGAATAAATCCAAAATCGCCCTCTTTAACCTGACCCGTGAAATTATTTTTGAAAATTTCAATATCCAATAAGGTGCCAGATTTTGAACGGTCATCTTTGCTTCCAGACACTAAATTCCCCAACGAGTAAGCAACAATTCCAAACCTTGGCTGTGCCTGATAATAGTGTTGCACAATGTCAATTTTCTGAACTGTGTTAGGAAATGTGCCTACAATCAAATTTGCTCCTTGCTCCAGAATAAATTTCGCAATCTGCTCTTGTGAATACGAGGGATAGTCCTGATAATTTTCGCCCCAGTCAAGATATACAATGATGTAATCAGCTTTTTGATCTCGCGCCAACTTCATATCTCGCTCTATCTGATTTTGGTCAATCTGATTAATCAAATAATCCAAAGAAATAGATGGTCGCTTACCTAAATTAGCATAGTTTAAAATAGCAATTTTGAATCCTCGCTTCTCAAGAAGAATGGGATAGTTTCCATTGCGCTGGATATTGTCAGTAAACGCTCCTGTGGTCTGAATATCAAAAGCGCCCAAAGCTCTCTCTGTTCTCAGCAACCCTCTTTTATCAATGTTGGCCGTGTTTTTATTGGCAAGCATACAAAGGTTTATGCCTGAATATTTCAAGGCCAATGCAAATTCATCAGGAGCAGAATAAGGAGATTCAGGTTCTGCAGTAAAAGATGTTTTGAGCTGTGCAATTACCAAATGACCGATATTCAAAATAGGATTCACATGCTTCAATTCCTTGGAGAAATCGAATCTGTGTTCTACTCTATCGAATGCATTTTTTATTTGCTCTTCTGTTTTATAAATATTGCCGGCTACTACAATATGCAGCTTGGTAAAAGAGTCTACTCTTTCCACATCATCATCGGGATGTTCAATAGCTCTGAATCTGATTTGCTGACCGGACACCATATTAATTCCAGCTAATACCAAAAATACTAATACACCTATAAATCGCATCAACTATGAATTTACAGTTTCAATAATCTTTTTGTTTTCAAACACGTGATTTCCCGAAAGACCTGAATTAAGAAAATAAATCATCGCAGCCGCAACAGTCTCTGCCTTAATTCCCTGATATTTTGAGAGAGGTCCTGCAAAAAGAAAACCCAGTTTTTTAAATAACATTTGCCCCACTTTTTCAGCAGGTCTGTTTTCCTTTCGATCACCTAAAAGCATCGATGGTTGTAATATCACAGATGTATCAAACCCGATAGAAGCAACCGCTTCCTCTATTTCGCCTTTTACCTTGCTGTAGAATATCGAAGATTTGGAATCTGCTCCCAATGAGGAAACCAAGATATGTTGTTTGGCTCCCATTGCTTTTGCAGTTTTTGCAATTTCAAAAGGATATGTAAAGTCTACTTTATAAAAATTCTCCTTACTGCCTGCTACTGCTATTGTTGTCCCCATCACCGAGAACACATCATCCACTCTGCAATACTCAGCCCATGTTTCCCTTTTATCAAAATCGACCAAAATGTTTGTCAGTTTAGGATTATTCATATCAAGTTTCTTTCTGGTGAGTGCTACCACCTCGGCATATCTCGTATCATCAAGTAGTTGCTTCAAACAATTGCTTCCCACAAGCCCTGTTGCGCCTATTATTAATGCTTTTTTCATTTGTGTCTAAAAATAGAATTTTACTACTATTTTCGGCACCGATGGATACACAGTCAATTGTTTTTGTACTCTTTGCTGGACTATTAACCGGCATCATCAACTCTATATCAGCAGCGGGTTCGTTAGTTTCGTTACCGGCACTTATGTTTGTAGGGCTCCCAATAGATGTAGCTAACGGCACAAACAGGATAGGAATACTTGCGCTCTGCAGTTCAGCTGTGGTCGGTCTGAAATCAAAAAGTGTAAAGCATGATAATTATATCTGGTGGTTGGTGCTGGCAGTAATTCCGGGTGCTGTGGCAGGTGCTCTATTGGCGGTAAACATCAACAAAGAAATACTCAACTGGGTACTTCGCGTAATGGTACTTGCCTTTATTTTGATTACGCTATTCAACCCGGTAACATTGCTGGTCAACAGCAAAGAAGTAATGACCACAAAAAGAAAAATTATTGCAACAATCGCTTTCTTCTTTATAGGTATATATGGTGGCTTTATACAAGCAGGAACCGGATTTTTTATGATGCTCGCTACCTGGCTGATCCATAAATTTCCTTTGGTAAAAACCAATTACTTCAAAAACTTTCTGATGATGATTTATACCATTCCGGCACTAATCGTGTTTTCCCTAAACGGAATGGTAGATTTGAAATATGGACTCATTCTGGCAGTTGGCAGCTCAATAGGCGCCTGGGGCGCAAGCAGATGGAGCGTTTATGCAAATCCTGTTTGGGTAAAAAGAGGTATGCTGGCAATATTGATTGGACTTTTTATCAGACTTTGGCTGTAATACCTGCATCATTTTTATTTGCCAACTGACCACAAGCCGCATCTATATCTTTTCCGCGACTTCTCCTCACGGCAACTGTGATACCTCGCTTTCTCAAATGATTTACAAAAGCATCTCTTTTATCAGCTTTTGCTTTTTTTAAAGTCACACCCTCTACGTTGTTGTATTCAATAATATTGATAAATGCAGGAACGCGCTGATAAAGCACAATTAAATCTTCAGCATCCTTTATGCTGTCATTAAAATTATCAAAAAGAATGTATTCAAAAGTCACCTTATTTCCTGTCTTGCTGTAAAAATAGTTGAGCGCTTCCACCAATGAATCGAGATTATTAGAGCGATTGATATCCATGATTTCATCGCGCTTTTGGTCGGTAGCTGCATGCAGCGAAAGGGCGAGATTAAAATTCATGTTTTCATCAGCAAGTCTAATTATGCCTCGTGAAATTCCACTGGTAGAAACCGTAATTCTTTTTTGCGCCATGTGAAGCCCTTCTGGCGAAGTAATCATTTTGATACTTCGCATCACATTGTCGTAATTCAGCAATGGCTCACCCATACCCATATAAACGATATTGGTCAACCCTTTTCCATTGTTAAGCTTTGCATATTTATTCAGCAAAATAACCTGATCATAAATTTCACCAACTTCTAAATTACGCTCCCGCTTCAAAAAACCTGTAGCACAAAAAGTGCAACTCAAAGAACAGCCCACCTGTGATGATACACAGGCCGTAGCGCGATTCTGATCTGGAATCATTACTCCTTCTATCAATCGATTGTCCTTCAGTTGCATACCGATTTTCACCGTTCCGTCCTTGCTTGTTTGTGAAATGCTCTCTATCACCGTACAGAAATCAAACTGTGCTTTTAACTGTTCGCGAAACTCTTTCGGAAGGTTGCTCATTTCATCAAAAGAGCGTGCAGACTTTTGCCAAAGCCATTCATAGATTTGCTTTGCTCGAAATTTAGGAGCGTTGATTTTAGCCAACTCTTCACTAATCTCATTATATTCAAGCTGACGTATGTCTAATGCCATGTTGCAAAGTTAAGCAAGAATTTGGGAGTGAAGCATGAAAATGAATTGTAAAAAACTAACGTTGATGATAAATTAATGACGACAATGCACTAGGTTCTTATTATTGCTTTATAATTTGTGACTATTATGAAATACTTTATTCCAATTTTACTTTTATCCCTCTATAAACCGTGCATTGCAGAAACGCCACTTTTCAATAAAGCTATTGAAGCGTTTTATGATACTGCTCAAGCGCCTTTTTATTTTGGAGTAGCATCGGGCGATCCGAAGTCTAACAGAGTAGTACTTTGGACAAAACTGGTTAATATCGAATCATACAAAACAACTGTATCATGGGTCATTGCCACTGACAGCAGTTTGAAAAACATTGTTCAATCCGGTAAAACTGGTACCGATACTTCCTCAGCCTACACCGTTAAATTAAACGTAGAGAATCTGGCTCCGTATACTACATACTTTTATCAGTTTACTGTTGGCGAAAAGCATTCTCCGATTGGCAGAACAAAAACAGCCCCAAACGATGCTACGCAATTGAAATTTGCTGTGGTGAGCTGCAACAATTATACTAACGGATATTTTAATGCTTACCGCTCCATCGCTCAGCGAAATGATATAGATGCAGTAATACATCTAGGTGATTATATTTATGAATATGGCAACAATCGTCATAAAAAGGGTAAGACTGTACGCTCACACATTCCCGATCGTGAAATTTTAATTCTTCAGGATTACAGAACGAGATATGCCCAATACCGTTTAGATAAAGACCTGCAAGAAGCGCACAGACTTCATCCATTTATTACTGAGTGGGACGATCACGAAACAGCAAATAATTCTTACAAAGATGGGGCGCAAAACCATCAAGCCAATGAGGGTGATTGGGAAGAAAGAAAAAGCATTGCTAAGCGTGTTTATTTTGAGTGGCTCCCTATACAGGATAATGATGCCAAGAGCGTAATCCGAAAAATTAGCTATGGCAATTTAGCTGATGTATTTATGCTTGACGAAAGGCTGGAAGCAAGAAGCAAACAGCTCAATCATTACACTGACAGCAGTTATCTCTCTTCAGAAAGACACATGATTGGAGATGCTCAATCTGATTGGCTGGAGCAGGGAATAAAAAATTCAAAAGCCATATGGAAGGTAATTGCCAATCAGGTAATGCTTAGCGAAATTGATGTAAGCGGTATATCGAAGAAGATTGGAAAGATTATGGACATCTGGGATGGATACCCGGTAGAAAGAGATAAAATAATGCAGTTCTTCTATGACAATAAAATCAACAACATAATTGTAATTACGGGTGATATTCACTCGGCATTTGCTTTTGATTTAGTAGCTCATCCAAAAGACAAAAAAAGATATAATCCCAAAACAGGAGCAGGTGTAATTGGAGCTGAATTTGTATGCACCAGCATCAGTTCCTCCAATATAGATGAACGTGTACCAAGAGGATTAGCAAAACTAGTGGGCAGTTTGGCAAAGAGTAAGAAACATAATCCGCATTTACGCTATACCAATGTAGTAGATCATGGCTATACAATTCTTACGCTTACTAAAGGAAAAGCGCGGGCAGATTGGTATTATATGAAAACAGTAAAAAAGAAAACCGACAAACTATTTCCTGTAAAAAGCTGGTCAACCCTAACCGAAAAAAACAGTTTATTCAGAGAAAGAAATTGATTTTCATATCTATTCCTTTATCAGTTTCAGTCGCACAGTCTGCGAACCTTGATTTATAATCCCAATGTAGATTCCGCTATTCAAATTAGCGATGCTCACTTCATTACTTCCGGTGGACAAATGCTTTGAAGCCAAAAGTTTCCCATTAATATCTGTAAGAGTTAAAATAGCGTCTTCCGACATTTCGATTTTAACTATATCGGATATCGGGTTTGGGAATACTTTATACTGAAATCCGGAATTTTCTGGCCCTTGAATACCTGTGATTTGACCCATTTTATGCTTTTTGAAAAACAACCAAATTTCTTTGGAAGCTATTACATCTCTGTTTGTATTTCCGACAATAGCAGTGGGATAAACATTATCATTGATGGCCAGGTATGCCCACCTCCTGTGATTTTATAATGCAATACTTCAGTAGATGCGGTGCAGTTGTTGTAATGAATTTTCTCCACTGTTGATCCATCACCGGCATCTACATCGGGCAGTGAAGTAGTCACAGGAGTATTCGTACATCCATTTACAGCTATCCAATAATTAAGTACATCCGCTACAGCGGAAGCTCCTGTGGCTGCAGTTCCCGTGTATCCAACTATAGGGTCTGATGTGCCGTGAATTTCAAAAACCGGAATTGGTCTGAGTGGATTGCAGCTAGTAAAAGAGCCATCATCCATACTGCCTGTAACAGAAGCAATAGCCGCAATTCTATTGCTGAGCTGGCAGGCTAATCGATAGCTGAAGAAGCCTCCATTACTCATTCCGCAAGAATAGATACGCTCTGTATCTATTTGAGCGCAGAAACCGGCAGGGCAATTATTGGAGTTTGCCAGCAAATAATCAATCATGGCATTTGTAAACCCCAAATCATCTTCTGTAGAGGTTGTGGAGCCATCGTTCCAGGAATTATTAATGCCTTGGGGATATACCAATATGAATCCGGCAGTGTCTGCCACTTCATTAAACTTGGTATAGTTTCGCATAGATGTATTGGTTTCCGTAAGCCCATGAAAAGCAAAAACTACAGGAAGTTTTTGACCCGTACAGTTATAAGTGGCACATGGCGAGTGGACAATAAAGTCTCTAGTTTTGCCATCGTGCACAAGATTGAAAGAAAAATCCTGAGCGAATAAGCCCTCAGCAAACAGAACCAAAATGAAAAGATGTAATAATTTTTTCATGGTGTTAGATTTTGTTCCATGAAGATATACAACAATTACTTCAAATAAGAAATATGAGAATCATTTCCTTTACAACTATGTCCCGTTGTTTTCTTCTTTTATGAAGCCGGCTTCTCTAAGAATAATCGTTGCCCTTTCTACATCATCTGCATTCACTTGCAACTTAATCCCTCCGATTGCATTGGAATACAGAGGATTAACTGATGCTACAAACTCATCTTTCAAAAAAGTCTCCACGCCCTCAGACTCGAGAAGTCCTTGCGCAACTGCCAACTCGTGAATATAGGTGAAAGTGAGTATTGTTATCAGTTCGTTCATGTTAGATTTTTGAAAAAGAACTTTGAGTATTACTTCATGAGCAGCTCCCATGCCGCATCTATTTTCCCTTCGCTGATGAGCTGCTTGGCTAATTGATGTTGCGATACATCTGAAGTGAAATCCCCTGTTGTAGCAATTGAAGCTACAGAAGCCAATTGGGCTAAATCATTTCCGGATAATACCGATGAGTGTTTTATTACTTCAGGCAAATGATCGAAGCCAATACCCAATTTATCTGAAGGTTTTGGCTTAGGTACTTCAAACAAATTGCCGCTGTCTACACGGCAATAAAAATCTTTGCCAAGCCGTGCGATATATTTCATTTTCAACGGATCAATATTGTTGTTTTCATCCATAACCTGCTCGCTGATATGAACTAATACAACTTCACAAATAATAAGATTACCCGCACCTCCGCTAGTTCCTGTCTCGATTACCTGAATCACTTTACACTCTAGCTGAACAAAAGCTTCGCCAACTCGAGGCGGTGATACTATATCCGATTTCAATGGAGTAAACCCTGCCTTTTCAAATTCGTTGATGCCTTTTGGATACTCGCCACTTGCCAGATTCATCTGATAAAGCATATCTTCATTCACAATATTGATAACACATTCCTTCGTTTCCTGTATGTAATCAAAAGTGTTTTTGGTTTTACCTGTTCTTCCGCTACGGGCAGGAGAAAAAATACAAATTGGCGGATTAGAGCCGAAAATATTGAAGAAACTAAAAGGCGAAAGATTCACATTACCCTTGCTATCACTCGTTGATACAAAAGCAATAGGCCTGGGCGCAATGGAACTCAGCAACAAATCATGAAGCTTTGGCTGAGGCGTTTCTGTAGGATTAAATGTTTTCATTTCGCAGGCAATATTTTATTAAACACCTCACCAAACCCGACCTTTACATTTTCTTTTTCACAAAAGCCTTTTATACTCACAGTATCGCCATCCAGAATAAATTTCCTCTCGGTACCATCCGGCATTTGTATTGGATTTTTACCTCCCCAAGTGATTTCCAGCATAGAGCCATAAGAGTCCGGAGTGCTTCCTGAAATAGTTCCTGATGCATACAAATCGCCTACTTCTATATTGCAACCATTAACAGTATGGTGCGCCAATTGCTGACACATATTCCAATACATGTGTTTGAAATTGCTTTTGCTCACAGTCTTTGCGCTACCGTTTTCAGCTACTATATCTACTGTAAGATTCAAATCATAATTCTTTTTTCCTGCAAATTGCAAATACGAAAGTGGGGTTGGTTCTTGCTGAGGAGAATCTGTTCGAAATGGCTCCAAAGCATCTAAAGTTACAATCCAGGGAGAAACCGAAGAGCCAAAGTTTTTAGCCAGAAATGGTCCGAGCGGCACATACTCCCATTTCTGAATATCGCGTGCACTCCAGTCGTTAAACAGTACCAAACCAAAAATATAATCTTCTGCATCGGCAGTAGAAACGGAATCTCCAAGTTCAGTCTCTTTCCCAACAATAAAGCCAACCTCTAACTCAAAATCGAGCAGGCGGCATGGCCCAAATGAAGGCATTGGTTGGTCATCAGCCTTAGTTTGCCCTTTGGGTCTATGAAGTGGAGTGCCACTTACCACTATCGAAGATGCGCGACCATGATAACCAACAGGCAGATGAAGCCAATTGGGTAAAAGCGCATTTGCCGGGTCTCTGAACATAGCTCCAACATTTGTAGCATGTTCTCTGCTGCTATAAAAATCTGTGTAATTTGAAATATGTACCGGCAAAAGATTTTTGACCTCATCATCAGGCAATAAATACTTAATCAGCTTGTTCTTTGATGTTTCATTTTCTATGGAAAATAAAAATTGTATTTTCTTTCTGATAGCTGATGTAACTGGCTTGCCAAGTGCAATAAAACGATTGAGCGTTTTCTCTCTTAATATGCTTTTGTCAAAAGTGAATTCATCCAAAAACCCATCCTTCGCTAAGGTATATAAATCAATAACATTATCTCCTATTCTGCTAGCAGCAACTATAGTTCCATCCTTTTGTTGAATGATGCCAAACGGAATATTGTAAATAGAAAAGTCGCTATCGTTGGAGTAGTTGAGCCAGGATTTCATGAGTTTTCTTGATTAATGCAGATTAAAGATTAGCGCAAGTTAATCATTAATTGATTTCGGGAAAGCAAAGAGGAAGAATACCGTTATAACATCATACATCAAAGCTCCATTCGCCCTTTTCAGTATTTTTTCGCGACTCAAATTTTTCCAGCTGTCGTTTGATAATTTCATCTGCAATAATTTCTGAAGCAGCTACTTCTTCGGTGTTTTCTTTGAGCAGATTGGCGAGTTTTTTTTCATTAATGTCAATTCGATAAAGCACCCATTTCAGGCGTTCCATGTCATAATGCATCAAATGATCAATTTGATTGATGAGCCAAACCCTAATTTCGGAAAAATCAGCAGAATGATAGTTCAGTATATCCTCAAAACTATCAGGGAGTTGCTCGCTCATTTTTAATGAATCAATATTGTTTGAAAACACAGCCCGCCTTTTCGCAGGTGTCCTTAGCCTCTTTCTCAGTTCCGGGCTTGTACGCAATCGGCATTGCCGTTGAATAATTGGCCTTGCACTCGCATCTGTATGCCTTTGTACATGAGCCAAGTGATAGGGCACACAAAATGGCAGAAATGGTAAAAAGTTTTTTCATAGCTATACTATATTCTATAAATGTACACAAATCTGCTAATATTCAATGAAAGAAGCAAGGAATTTTTATTTTAGCGGTATGAGTAACTATGTAGTTTCTGCAAGAAAATACCGCCCGGCAAGGTTTTCTGACATGATTGGTCAGGAAAGTGTATCTGCTACCTTGCAGAATGCTATAAAAACCGAGCAGTTGGCTCACTCATTTCTTTTTTGCGGACCACGCGGAGTAGGTAAAACCACTGCTGCTCGTATTCTTGCGAAAACCATCAACTGTGAAAATATCACTGCTGATATTGAGGCTTGCAACGCTTGTCCATCCTGTGTTTCATTTAATAGCAACGCTTCGTTCAATATTTATGAGCTTGATGCTGCTTCAAATAATTCAGTTGATGATATCAGGGCACTCGTAGATCAGGTGCGTTTTCCGCCACAATCAGGCAAATTTAAAATCTACATAATAGATGAGGTTCATATGCTCTCCAATCAGGCATTCAATGCCTTTTTAAAAACTTTGGAGGAGCCGCCATCATACTGCAAGTTTATATTGGCTACTACTGAAAAACATAAGATATTACCTACTATTCTCTCCCGTTGCCAGATCTTCGATTTCAAGCGAATGACCATTGACGGAATTGTAAATCACTTGAAATCAATTGCAACAAAAGAAGCAATAGAAGTAGAAGATGATGCCCTGCATGTGATAGCTCAGAAATGTGATGGTGGAATGCGCGATGCGCTCTCTATGTTTGACAGATTAGCAAGTTTTTCAGGTGGGAAGTTGACCTACAAATCTGCCTTAGAAAATCTGAATGTACTTGATCACGATTATTACTTCAAACTTACTGAAGCACTTGCAGTGCAAGACTTTTCAGCAGTGATGATTCATTTCACAGATATTTTGCAGCGTGGTTTTGAAGGAGATGACTTAATTATAGGGCTGTGCGAACACTTTCGCAATTTGCTATTTGCCAAGAATGCAGATACGGTCTCACTGATGGAAACAAGCGATAGTTTAAAGCAGAAATATAGTGAACAGGCGCAGCTAATCTCTTCTTCGTTTTTGTTAAGCTGCCTTCAGTTTGGCAATCAATGTGACATCCAATATAAATCAGCCAAAAACAAAAGGTTGCTGGTAGAACTAACGCTGATGCGGATGTGTTATGTAAATCAACTGATAGATGCTTTAGAAGCGTCAAAAAAAAAAGTAGCATAGCAGACCCCCAAAGCACGCTGCCAAATTTGCCCCCTATAATAGTTAAAGAAAAAATCGACTTCGTACCACAGCCTCAGGAAGCGCCTTCTATTCGAAAAACACCAAAAGTTATCAAGTTTGCTGATTTGAAATCAGCAGAAACAAATCCTGATACCACCGCTGAGATTAAACCTCAAACACCCGAAAAGAAAGAGATTCTAAAGATTGCTTTAAATGAGAATTCGCTAAAGCAAGTATGGGAAGAAACAGCAAATAATTTTAAAGAGAGCAAGCCCGGCATCAGCAACCTCATGCTGCTTTATCTGCCTAAAATAGAAGAAAGTACTATAGTGCTAAACATAGAAAGTGCTGTGCAAAAAAATGCTTTTGAGGAACAATGGGAACATATTGAGCGTACAATATTACAAAGATTTGAGGGAAATAACACGATGCGCTTAACAATGGAATTGCATGCGGACTCGGGTAAGAAAAAACTTTTCGGACCACAAGAGAAATTAAAACGGCTCATCGAAATCAATCCTGCCATCTCTAATTTTACTAAGGAATTAGGGTTGGATTTTGATTATTAATCACTAATAAACAGCATTTAAAAGAGTTAAACAAAATTATATCATCTCTAATTATTTCATTTACATTTTCACTGCATTTAAATTTAAATGCAGATAGTTATGTTTGTATAAATACTTTCAAACAACATATTTACTAATATCATGCAATTCTCTACTAAACAAATTTTAATTAGGCACTTATTAATATATATATTAATATCAATAATGCCTCCTGTCTTTTCTCAACAAAAAAAACCCGCCGCTAACATGCAGAACGATTCATACAAAGTTAGAGAATATAATCTTCCAAACGGTCTTAAAATTATTTTTTCTCCAAACAGTAATTCACCAAGAATTCAAACGATGATTGCTGTGAAAGCAGGAAGCAAATATGACCCCACTGAAACTACGGGATTGGCTCACTATCTAGAACATATGATGTTCAAAGGCACTAATAATTATGGGACATTGAATTGGAAAGAAGAAAGCAACCTTCTTGATGAAATTGCAAGACTTTATGAAGCGCATAAAAATGAAAAGGATACACAAAAGAAAAATGAGATATATCATAAAATTGACAGCATCAGTTTCGAAGCATCAAAACTCGCCATCCCCAGTGAATATGATAAAATGGTGGCTACTCTGGGTGCAAGCGGCACTAATGCCTTTACCAGCAATGATATGACCGTATATGTAAATGATATCCCTTCTAATGCTATCGAGAAATGGGCGGCTTTGGAGTCTGAACGCTTTTCTTCGCTTGTGTTGCGCCTTTTTCATACTGAGCTGGAAACCGTATATGAAGAGTTTAACAGAAATCAGGATGATGATATCAGATGGTCAAATTTTGCAGTAGATAGCATGCTTATGCCCAATCATCCTTATGGCACACAGACTACTATCGGGCTGGGAGAGCATCTAAAAAATCCTTCCATGCAAAACATTCACAACTATTTTAATACTTATTATGTGCCTAACAATATGGCCGTGATTTTGAGTGGTGATGTGAATCCTGATAAGGCTATTCCAATTCTCGAAAAATATTTTGGGAAATTGAAGAGTAAAGAAGTTCCAACTTTCAAGAAGCAATCACCTGTTGCTATTAATAATATTCAAACTGCTGAGATAAAAGGCCCCACAAAAGAGCACCTCTACATTGGTTTCCGATTTGATGGAGACAACACTAGAGAAGCACTATATGCAAAAGCATTAGACATGATTTTATCTAATGGCGCTGCGGGACTTCTCGAATTAAACTTGACACAAAAACAGAAAGTCCTTTCTGCAAATAGTTATGTGAATACGCTTAAGGATTATTCCGTATTTAAAATTTATGGGGAGCCTAAATCGGGACAGAAGCTGGAAGAAGTAAAAGATTTACTCATTGAACAAATTGAACTTATTAAACAAGGGAAATTTGATGAAGAAATTTTAAAGGCAAACATCGAAAACCTAAGGTTGCAATTATTGCAAAGTGTCGAGAATAACAGGTCGCGTGCATATAGAATCATGGATGCTTTTGTGAAAGATATTCCATGGCCAGACCGAGTAAATGAACTGGATTTGATGGCTAAAATTACTAAGGAAGATATTGTACAGTTTGCCAGAAAAAACTTCAATAACAACTATGCTATTTGCTACAAAAGGCTGGGGGAACCAAATAGGCATAAAGTAGATAAGCCTACAATAACTCCTGTACAGCTTAACAAGGATTCTATTTCATCTTTCAAGCTTGCATTTGATAAAATGGAGCAAGGCAATATAGCTGCAAAGTTTTTGGATTTTGAAAAAGATGTGACTACTCTGAAGCTAATTAATGGCGGCAGTTTTCTATATACAAAAAACAATTATGCTCCCATTTTCTCTTTAAATCTTGTATATAATATTGGCACAGATAATGACACCAGATTAGGGCTGACTTCAGAGTACATTACGTATCTGGGAACAGACAAACTTAGCTC
Source organism: Bacteroidota bacterium (assembly GCA_947461105.1). Lineage (GTDB taxonomy): Bacteria > Bacteroidota > Bacteroidia > Chitinophagales > LD1 > CALAYL01. Next base: position 47,769 of record CANHIG010000001.1, read on the forward strand.
CGATGAAATAAAGATTAAGCTTTACAAACTGGGGCTTACTTATAGAACTTCAGTAGGCAGAGATCGCTTTTATATTTCGCTTTCAGGTCTTGAAAAGAATTTAGAACAAGGTATGTCGCTTGTGCTTGAGGTACTTCATCATTACAAACCTGAAAAAGAAATATTTGCAAATCTGGTTGGCGACATTCTGAAAAAACGCGCCAACGCCAAATTGAATAAAGGTGTGATTTTAAATCAGGCTATGCTCAATTACCTGAAATATGGCAGCGATAATCCATTCAAAAACATAGTGACTCAAAGCGAATTAGAAAATACCGACCCATCAGAACTGATTAGGCAAATTGCATCGTTAGCGAAGATGCCTGATAAAATTACATACTATGGCAACAAAGATGCAAAATCAACATTTGACATGTTGAATAAGGAGTTAAAAAAGATTGATGCTCAGCCTATAGCGTTTGAGAAACCAAAAGTCTATGCGGAACAGCCGATCACAGAACCTCAGGTATATTTTTGCAACTACAATATGAAACAAGTAGAAGTGATTTCACTGGCAAAATCGCAAAGATTCAATAAAGAGTGGATGCCATATATCAGCTTGTATAATGACTATTACGGTTCAGGACTTTCCTCAATCATATTTCAGGAAGTGAGAGAAAAAATAGCATTAGCCTATGCGGTAAACAGCAATTTCGGTGTGCCACAGAAAAAAGAGGAATCTCATTACATCACCTCTTACATTGGCACTCAGGCAGATAAATTGGAGATTGCTGTAAACAAAATGAGGGAGCTGATGACGAACTTGGTAGAAGTGCCTAAACAATTTGATGGTGCGAAACAATCATTGATAAAGAATATAGAGAGTGATTGGATTACAGGAGAAGGAGTGTTCGGAGTAATTGAGCGGGCAGAAAGACGTGGCTTGAATTATGATATCAGAAAAGATATTTACAATTCTCTGAAAACGCTCAGCTTGCCCGACTTAACCAAATTCTTTAATGCCAATATAAAACCACGAACTCCAAGTTATTTAGTAATCGGGAATCGTGATAATATTGATTTAAATGTACTTGGGAAACTTGGCAATGTGAAAGAATTGAAGCTTGAAGATGTCTTTGGGTATTAATCTTCAATTTCTTCAAGCTTTTTAATAGCTCTTGCTTTAAACACGCCTGGCGAGTTTGTAAGCTGTTTTAAGATTTTTATGGCATCATCCTTTTCCCCTCCGGACAAAAGTATGTTTGCCTTATACCATTTAGAACCTTCAGTATATGAACCCTTTTTAATCAGCTTATCAAACTTCTGTTCTGCCTTTGGTTTGTTGCCATTGATATAATTGCAAACTCCGCTAAAATAAATCGCCTCTGAATTATTAGGAGATTTAGCAGAAATCTCTTCAAATAATGCTCCCGCATTTTTATAGTCACCGGCATTGAAAGACTTCATCGCCTTATCAAAACTCACTGCAGTTTCCTTTTCCTCATCTTTAGCTTTTTTGTCTCCTTCATTACTCTGCGCTGCTGATGCCGCTGTCAAGGCCTGCGCTTGCATCGGTGCTACACTTATATTTTGTTTTGCAGCTTTTTCTTCTTTTTTGATTGCCGATGGTTTGTCAGTTACCTCAGTTACCGGAGCAACTGATTTCCCTGCGACATTTTGGGTGCTAGCTACAGGCAACTTTTTCTCTTCCTTGGCTTTTTTATCAGGAAGTTGTTCCTCTACTGCTCTTGACTGCGGCTCTGCAACTTCAGTGTGTGCATCAGCTATATTTGATGAAAAGGTATCAATAACAGTAGAATCGGGAAGGGGAGATTCGGACAAGAAGTCAGTATTCTTCACTTCATTGAGCGCATCGTTGATAAGCGTATCTGAATATGCTACTACAGCCAGTTGCTCACTTTGATTGTGATTATTATACATCATAAAAACAAATCCGATTCCTAATACCAATCCAATAAATGCTGCAGCATAAGCCAAAAGCGCCCAGTTTACCTGAATAGAGGTAATAGCTATTTTCCCTGCTCCGGTGTTATCTTTTATTTTCTCTTTCACTTCGTTTGCTGCTATCAATGCAGCATCTATATCCGCTGCAGCCTTAAATCCCTCAAAAGCATCCTGCGCAAAAACATCATTGGCCAAAATATTTTTGACTTCAGTCAATTGCTCATCAGAGAGCTTGCCTTCCACATAGGCCCTCATAGCCTTGGCGGTAAGCACTCCATTATGAGTTAATGTTATCTTTCTGAACTGAGCCATTTTATTGTTTCGTTAGATAATTTTTCAAATTCCTTTTGCCATTTTGAATATGGCTTTTCACTTCGTTCATACTAAAACCTGTACTTGCAGCAATCTCCTTATAGCTCATTTCCCCTATGTAAAACATTTTTATACAATCTTGCTGTTCTGCATTTAAGGACTCAATGCCATGTTCCAACTGTTGCAATACCATTTCTTTATCATGTTGGTCTGAAAGATGCACATCCTGCTCTTTTTCCACACTTACCGCATTGCATTTAAACTCCTTTTCACTTTTTTGAAAAGAACTTGTTTTTCTGAATTCCATCATGCAGTAGTTCTTAACCACCGTATGAAGCCAAGGTTTGAATGTAGCAATTTGATGTTTTTTTAATTCGAAAATAAGTTTTTCGAAAATCTGCATGGTGGCATCCTGTGCATCCTCCTTACTTTGAAGATATTTCAGGCATACTCCAAATACCAAATCAGTGTACCTGATATACAACTCACCCATATATAGGTTGTCGTGAGAGTTTTTAAACATCTCTACCAATTCCTCATCGGAAACGCTATCGTATTTGTTTCTGCTCAATTTTTTATGCTGCACTAAAATAGCCAGCAACTGTCAAAAAGAAACCACTGTATCCACCTGCTTCCCAAAAAAGTTTAAAATAGTAGGCGCTATATGAAATTGTTCTGAGATATTTATGGAAAATATGGTTGCTTGACACCAATATTCAAATTCAATTTTATGCAAAAATCAAAATTCATTTTACTTACTGCGCTTCCACTGCTTTTGCTGTCTTTTTATGGCCTGGCATGGCAAGCAAGCTATCCGAGAGAAAACGCGGCACTCAGAAACATCAAATCTCTTTTTGAATCGTTTTCGAAAAAAACCCACAATGAGCGCATCTATATCCAAACTGATAAGACTTTTTACAAGCCAAGTGAAATACTGTGGTTTTCAGTATTTGTAATAAATGAAGACAATCTAAAAGTATCAGAAATCTCTGACATACTGAACATCGAGTTTATTTCTCCCAGAGGAAATGTAGACAAGAAATATAAGCTCATAATAAAAGACGGAATTACTCAAGGCGATATAGACCTCACTGGGTATTTAGGTGGCCTATACAAACTGAAAGCATATACAACCTTTCAGCAAAATGACAGTTCAATATTAGTAGCTGAAAAAGAAATCACAGTCCAATCTGTAGTTTTACCGCGCTTGAAACTGAAGCTAGATTTTGATAAAAAAGCATACGGAAAAGGAGATGAAGTAATTGCAAAACTTGATATTGCCACTAATGAAAACAAGGCTTTAGCTAAAACCAAAATTTCGTACAGTGTTTCCCTGTCAGGCAAAAAAATACTTAATGCTGAGACAAATACAGACAATAGCGGAAAAGCAGCCATCAAGTTTTTGCTGCCAAAAGATTTAAACACAACAGATGCATTACTCAATGTGAATCTAGATTTCGAAGGAGATTTAGAATCAATTTCACGCTCTGTTCCTGTCGTGCTCAATAAAATTGATTTGTCATTTATGCCTGAAGGAGGCGATTTTATAGAAGGTGTTACCTCTATAATTGGATTTAGAGCAGTAAATGAATTTGGAAAACCAGCCGATATAGAAGGCGTTGTGACAGATGAGCGGAAAAATATAGTAGCTAAATTTTCATCGCTGCATGATGGCATGGGAAAATTTACTTTCACTCCTGAAAAAGGCAAACAATACACCGCCCAAATCTCAAAACCCGAGGGTATTTCAGAAAGCTACAATCTTCCTGATGCATTGAAAAATGGATATCTGATTCAATCAAAAAAAGGGGAGCTTAATAAACTTGAATTGTCTGCATTTAGTTTCAAAACAGATACCATTTCTTTACTGGTTCAATCCAGAGGTAAAATATATTTCTCAAAATCTATAGCTGCACAGAAAGGATGGAATACTATCTCTGTAAATACGGAGAAATTTCCTATTGGTGTTTGTCAAATCACACTTTTCGACAGTAAAGGAATTGCACGAAGCGAGCGATTGGTTTTTGTAAACAGCTCAAAGCAACTTAATGTGAAAATTTCAACTTCGAAGCAAGTGTATAAACCAAGAGAAAAAGTAGTAGTAAATATAAGAACTACAGATGAGAATGGATTGCCCGTAAGCAGTGATTTGGCATTGAGTGTTGTAGATGATAATCTGCTTTCATTTGCTGATGATAAACAGGGAAATATTTTATCAAAAATTCTGCTGGAGCCCGATTTGAAACAGGCAGTTCACGAACCCAACTTCTATTTTGACAGCAAAGAGCCGAAATCAGCAGAAGCGCTAGACAATCTGATGCTCACTGCCGGATGGAGAAGATATACATGGAAACAAATACTCAGTAAGAAAACTCCGGAATATGGCTTCAGTGCAGAAAAGGCAACTTTATCAGGAAAGGTTTTAGATGGATATGAATCCAAACCTATAGCTGGAGCAACTATTAAATTGAAAAAATCGGGCAAATCGGCAACGACAGATAAAGATGGTTATTTTACCATGCCTTCTTTTGATATAACAGAAGAAAAGGAGCTGACTATTTCAGCTAAGGGATTCAACGACCAAAATATGACGTTAAGCACTTATGAGCAGAATGCCAGCTACTATATTTACAAAGGAAGAGCTTACCCGAGATTTATGATGGCAGGCAAAGCGAATGAGGCCACAGTTGCAAAAGAAGAAATGTTGATGGATATGGTTCCGATGGCTGCTGCAATTCCTGCACAAGCTGAGGTGATGAAATACAAACATCCACTGGTTGAAGTAGCCGACTTAGCTGAAAAACCAAAAGTGGATGAAAATAAAATAGCAGAAGAGGAGCTAAAAAATGGCTTGTTTGAAGAAGCCGAAGTGGGCGACCTCCGATTTGCAGGGATAAAGAAAAGAGACAAGGATGAGGAAGATGCCCCTGTTTCATACCACAGAGCAAAAGAATTTCCTAAGCGAGTTTATGCTAAAGAAGATGATACCAGATCAGACTTGCAATCAACAATTTTCTGGAATGGCCACGTGAGTACTGACCAAAATGGAAAGGCTACTGTTGAGTTCCTGGCCAATGATTTGATTTCTTCATTCAAAATCACAACTGAAGGTTTTGGGACAAATGGAGAAATAGGAAGAGTTGATTTTAACTATGCGGTTAATATTCCCTTCGCAATTGACGCCAAAATACCAACCGAATTGGTAAGTGGAGATATTGTAAATATTCCTGTTTTTTTAAAGAATAATACCGATGAAAAAGCGGAAGGATTATTGACCATTAATCTGCCAAAAATACTAATAGGCAAAGGCAATCTTGAGCAGAAAATCATCATTGAAGCTAAAGAATCAAAGAAGATAACTATACCAATAGAAGTAGCGAAAGAAATCGGCAAAGGTCAAATATCAATCGAGTTTAAAGGAAACTTCAATGACAATCTTTCGCGCGAAGTAGTGGTAGTTGCAAAAGGATTTCCAGCAAATATTTCTCTTTCGGGTCAGGAGTTAAATAAAAGCTTTTTGATTAACCCGATAAATATTGTGCAGGGTTCGTTGCGGGTTAATTTTAATGCATATCCAAGTGTGATGTCTGAATTGATGAAAGGCATAGAGGCTATATTGCAAGAGCCTTATGGCTGCTTTGAACAAACTTCTTCTTCTAATTATCCAAACATAATGGTGTTGGACTATATGCGCAAAACGAAAATCAACAACCCCGAAGTAGAAGCAAAAGCAATGAGGCTATTGGATGAGGGTTATAAAAAGTTGGTGTCGTTTGAAACAAAAGAAAATGGCTATGAATGGTTTGGTGCCGTACCCGCTCATGAGGCATTAACTGCTTACGGTCTCATGGAATTTGAGGACATGAAATCAGTATATCCGAAAGTGGATCAGGTGATGATAGAGCGCACAAGAAAAATGCTTCTTGATAAGCGCGATGGCAAAGGAGGCTTTATAAGAAATCCAAAAGCGCTGGACAGCTTCGGTGGTGCTGATGAAGACATAACTAATGCCTACATCGTGTATGCCATGACAGAAAGTGGTTACAAAGATTTAAAAACTGAACTTGATGCCTTGTATGAAAGTGCCAGAAAATCTAAAGATCCTTATGTATTAGCATTAGCTGCAAATGCATTTTACAACGTGCAAGATTCAAAACGAGGAGATGATATGATGGCAATGCTTTATAAAGAACAATCAGACTTCGGCTATTGGATTGGCAAAAGACATTCCATTACCCGCTCTACCGGTGATGCACTGAAAATAGAAACTACTTCTCTGGTATCCATCGCTATCATGAAATCTGCTACACCAAATCAGTTAGCTGTGCAGAATGCAATGAAATATTTAGTAGGTGCCAGAAATGGATTAGGTGGATTTGGCTCTTCTCAATCTACTATCCTCGCATTAAAAGCGTTGACCAAATATGCAGAATTCAGCAAGAAAACTGATGAAGCTGGAACGATAGAGCTTTATCAAAATGACAAGTTAATTGCAACTAAGGATTATGCAAAAGGAGAGAAAAATAATGTTGTAATTACTGACTTGGGAAAACACATTAAAGAAGGTAAACAAAAACTGGAAGTGCGATTTAAAGGGTGCAAAACCGCATTGCCCTATTCAATCAATGTTTCCTATAACACTTCTTTACCCCAATCATCGAAGGACTGTGTGTTGGATTTGAACACTTCTGTTTCAAGAACGAATACTAAAGTTGGAGAAACGTTGCGATTATCTGCAACCCTTAAGAACAAAAACAATTCCGGACAACCTATGAGCATTGCAATCATTGGACTTCCGGCAGGCTTATCTGTTCAGCCTTGGCAGCTGAAAGAAATGAAAGAGAAGAATATTTTCGACTTTTATGAGCTGATTGGAAATAATATTGTATGCTACTACCGAAGCCTTGCACCAAATGCAGTAAAAGAAATCAACTTTGATTTGAAAGCGGAAATATCGGGAGTGTATGATGCACCGGCAGCATCGGCATACCTATATTATACTAATGAAAACAAGGTTTGGAAAGCATTGGAAAGGATAACTATCAACTAAGACCCGGATTTTTTCCTGAGTCTGATATTTATCAATTCTACAACGAGAGAGAATAGAACTGCAACATAAACAAAGCCCTTGTTTACATGCATTCCAAATCCCTCAAGTATCAGGGTGAGGCCGATAAGTATCAAAAAAGAAAGCGCAAGTACCTGTAGAGTCGGATACTTATTAATTAAATCACTTATCGGCCCGCTGAATTGCATCATGGCTAGTATCGCGATAATGACTGCAAAAATCATTATCAGCACTTCCTGTGTTAGGCCTACTGCTGTAAGAATAGAATCAAACGAAAAGATGATGTCAATAAAAATAACCTGAGCAATCACCGGCCAGAATGCCGCTTTCACCGATAACTCTTTTGCTGTTTCCTTTTGCTCCACCTTAGAATGGATTTCTGTGGTGGATTTTGCCAAAAGGAAAAAACCGCCAATTAAAAGAATGAAATCTCTGCCACTAATTTCAACTGCTTCTTTTATATGCTCAATACCCATTTTTTCAAACAACATCTCAAAAGGAAGAGTAAACAAAGGCTCCGTCAATCCAATAATCCATGTAATAGAAAGCAAAAGCAAAATTCTGAATCCGAGTGCAATCAGTAACCCTAAATTACGCGCGCTCTTTTGCTGACTTTTTGGAAGCTTGTTGGTTACTATAGATATGAAAATGATATTATCTACGCCCAATACTATTTCTAAAAATGCTAAAGTTAATAAGCTTATCCATGCTGCCGGTTGGGCAAATACACTAATATTAAAATCCATGTGGGTAAAGATATTTATTCAAATAAAATTTAGGAATAACAGCAATATTAAATTGCATTTTTGCAGCTAATGCCTGATTAAAATGTTTCTTTTCATGCTCCCGCATGATGAAAAAGGCATCTGAAACAGAATAGCAAATTTTATCATTAGCCGGAGAGGCAATCACAGTTGAAAGCAGATTCTTAGATGACAATGTTTGGAAATATTGAATCAGCTTGTTGTTGCTGTTCGACAGTTCATCGAAGATTGCACTATCCAGAAGTGTTTTTTTAGGCTCAAAAACAGGTAGTGTTTTCATCTTTTTGCTGTCAGGCTTCACAGAGTTAATAATCATATTTACAATCCATTTGGGCAGGAACGGAATTTTAGACATATAGCCTGCTTTGTATTTTCCTGCTATCAGTGCATCAAAAGTTTTATCATAAGTATCATTTGTGGTTTTACAAGGTGATTCATAATTGTGCCAATACTCCACTCATTTTCATGAGATGACTTATTAAGTTGCTCCATTGAGAGGGATGAGAACTCATCCCGATACTGATTAGCAATTTTTTTAAACGCTTCAATGATATCAACTGTGTTATATTCCATATATTATTTATAGGTTTACTGAATCAAAGTTATCAATAAAATCTAATGCGCTTTTTACTTAATATCGGATCATACGGATTAGACAGCTCCTCAATTGATTGGGGCTATTTAGGGATTGTTGCACTGAAAGTGTTGATGGGATTTAGCATACTCATAACACTGTTTATCATTTTCCTGATATTATCCGCTATACTTATTGCCCGTTCAGTAAAATCAGGCATTGAAAACAAGTCGTTAAACTTTGCATTAAAGAAGTTCTTGCGCGGCTTCTTCTATGTTACCGCTTTCTTCTCAGTTACTTTACTGCTGATGATAGCTCTTCCGTTTTCCAAAAACTATCCGCTGTATATTGTATTGATTGGAGCAATAGGTGTTTCTTTCTTGCTTACCTTCACAATTATATCTTTGATTGGAGTGCTTATAGAGAGAGTGCTGCTAAAACTCTATGTGTTCAAAAGAATATCTGTATTACTTCACAAGCTTTTGTTACTTATTGACAGCTATATAGCCAAGAGATAAATTAATTCAGCTTCTTAATCAGCAATGCTGCATTATGTCCTCCGAAACCAAATGTGTTGGAGAGCGCTGCGCGAATTTCCCTTTTCTGAGCCTGATTAGGTGTGAGATTAAGCTTGGCATCTATTTCTGGATCGGCAGTGAAATGATTAATAGTAGGTGGGACCAAACTCTGCTGCATGGCAAGAACACAAACAATAGCCTCAACCGCACCGGCTGCTCCTAAAAGATGCCCAGTCATAGACTTCGATGAGCTGATATTGAGCTTATAAGCATCATCACCAAATACATCAATAATTGCTTTTAATTCCGAATTGTCTCCAAGTGGCGTAGAAGTTCCATGAGTATTGATGTAATCTACATCTGACGGTTGGAGACCAGCTTCGCGTAATGCCTCTTTCATTACAATTTTTGCACCTAATCCATCAGGATGTGGCGCTGTAAGGTGATATGCATCTGCACTTAATCCGGATCCAACCACTTCTGCATATATCTTCGCGCCTCTTGCCACGGCATGTTCGTAGGCTTCTACGACCAACGCCCCAGCGCCCTCGCCCATCACAAATCCATCACGGTCTTTGTCGTATGGTCGCGATGCAGTAGCTGGGTCCTCATTTCTCTCGCTCAGTGCTTTCATAGACGAAAATCCTCCTATGCCACCTTCTAAAATTGCAGCTTCTGCTCCACCTGCAATGATTACATCTGCCTTACCTAATTGAATAAATTGCATAGCCTCGATGAGCGCAATAGTGGACGAAGCACATGCCGCTACCGGTGCAAAATTGGGACCTCTATAGCCATACTTCATCGAAATATGACCGGCTGCTATGTCTGAAATTATTTTTGGAATGAAAAAAGGATTGAACCTGGGAGTTCCATCGCCTGAATAGTAGTACTTATATTCCTCCTCTATCATTTTGAGACCTCCTATACCGCTGGAAAAAACAACACCTACCCGTTCAAGATTGATGCCGTCATTAGTTAGTCCGGAGTCTTTTATGGCATCTTCAGCTGCTACCAAAGCAAATTGAGTAAAGCGATCGTATCGCTTTACATCTTTCCGGTCAAAATAATTTAACGGATCAAAATTCTTGAGCTCACACGCAATCTTAGTTTTGTACTTAGTGGTATCAAAGCCTGTAATAACGGATGCCCCACTTCTACCCTCAGAAAGCCCATCCCAAAACTCAGTAATATTATTGCCTATTGGCGATAATACTCCCATTCCGGTTATTACTACTCTACGCAAGTTCATGCGGTTCGAGGGGCTAAATAAAAATTAAGCTAAGGCTTTTTCGAGATACTCTATCGCCTGACCCACAGTTGTGATTGTCTCTGCTTGCTCATCGGGTATAGAGATATTGAATTCTTTCTCAAATTCCATAATAAGTTCCACTGTATCTAATGAGTCAGCACCTAAATCAGTAGTAAAACTTGCCTCAGAAGTCACTTGACTTTCTTCAACACCTAATTTGTCTACTATGATTTTCTTTACTCTTTCTGCAATAGTTGCCATTTGTGTATTTTTAAATCGAATGCAAAGGTACTATTTTCATCCATATTGCAAAGCAACAAATAAGTGCTTGAAAAATAAGAGGTTGTGATGTCTTTTAGTAGTTTTAGCTAACATTTTCAATATATGCCAGTGAAAAAAAACTTAGGAGAAAATGAATGGGAATCATTCGTTCTGGTCGGAATCAGCTCATTACTAAAGGATTACAGGATTTCCTTTTTTTTGAATGAATTTCTACAGGCGGATTTTGAACAGGTAGAACCACTGCAAATTATTCCAAAAGGGAAGTCGGAAACTGTAAAATTTAAAACTTTCAGATGGAAATCTGAATATACAGGATTTGAGTTTTTCCTGTTTGATAACCATTCCGGCAAAGACATCCTACTGCCCGAAGTGAGCAAAATTAATTTTCTGGTGAAAATTTCTGGTGAATATGACCCTAAACCAATGGTCGAATTTTTGAAACAAATCCCTGAAGTATCTACCGCATCTATTTTACCTTTAGGGAAAATAAAATCACACAAAAATCTGGAGCATAATTATACGCCAATAAAAAAAGATTCATGAACATTAAGTACAACAAGACAAAAATAATTGGAACATGGGGGCCTGCATGTGAGGACAAAACTATCATGCGCAAAATGATTGAGGAAGGCTTAGATCTTTTTCGCTTTAATTTTTCGCATGGCGAACACAGCAAACATCTTGAAGGTTTTAAAAAAGTGAAGCAGCTTTCTACTGAAATGGAAGTTAACATTGGCATTTTGGCTGACCTGCAAGGGCCTAAAATCAGAGTAGGAAAAGTAAAGGATAATGTAGCAATGCTAAAAACCGGCAAGGAAGTTCAAATCACCACAGAAGAATGTGTAAGCACTGAGGAGAAAATATTTATTAGTTACAGCGCTTTGGCTAAAGAGGCTAAAAAAGGTGATAGAATATTGATAGACGATGGCAAAATAGAACTGAAAGTGATAAAGGCAGATGGCAAAAAAATGCTTACAGCTAAAATAATTAATGGTGGGAAACTAAGTAATAACAAAGGAGTAAATCTGCCTGACACTAAAACTACAGTGCCTGCTCTCACCCCAAAAGACAAGAAAGATCTTGCTTTCGCTATAGAGCATGGTGCAAACTGGATTGCTCTTTCGTTTGTTCGTTCAGCAAAGGATGTGGTTAATCTGAAAAAAATAATTGGCGAAAAAAATAGCTACATGAAAGTGATGGCTAAAATCGAAAAGCCGGAAGCATTAAAAGAACTCGATACCATAATTGATGCAGCAGATGGTATTATGATAGCCAGAGGCGATTTGGCGGTAGAGGTGCCGCAGGAAGAAATGCCTTTAATTCAGAAAGATATAATCAGACGTTGCATCCTAAAAGCAAAGCCTGTAATAGTTGCTACGCAAATGATGGATTCCATGATTGAAAATCCAAATCCAACTCGTGCAGAAATCACTGATGTGGCAAATGCTGTTTTGGATGGCACAGATGCTGTGATGCTCAGCGGAGAAACATCTACCGGGATACATCCTGTGAAGGTAATTCACATTATGCAGAAGATACTTCAAAACATTGAGGCTGGAGATTTGATTTACAACAAGGAGTTAAAACCTAATATAAAGTCCAACACTTTTATCTCAGATGCTATTTGCTATAATGCCGCTCGTATCAGCAGCGACTTAGGCGCAACGGCAATTGTGGGAATGACCTTTTCAGGCTATACTGGATTCATGCTTTCCAGCTACAGACCCAAAGCGGGGATTTTTATTTTTACAGAAAACAAAGCTCTGCTGAATGCATTAAGTATTTGCTGGGGGGTAGAGGCATTTTACTACAGCAATTTTGTTGGAACCGATTCGACCATAAAAGATGTGATAAAAATTCTCAAAGCAAAAAAACTTATAAAAGCAAAAGACCTGATTGTAAATATTGGCTCCATGCCGCTGTCTTCAAAAGGAAGAGCAAACATGGTAAAGGTAACTGAGGTAGAATAAACATGGCTGAACTTGAAATGCAAAACATGAAAAACACTATTTCAAAAATACTTCCATTTGTAATAATTGGCAGTGTGATTATCATACTATCATCGCTACATTTCGGGTGGTTAAATTCTTTTTTCTTTGATGCTGAGCATGCAGATGTGCAGGGTATCGATTATTTTTCTGCGCCAAAATCCTACTTGAATTTACTTGAAAAGAGAAGCATGTTTGACACTTGGGGGGGGGCTACTTATGGCCCACATGCTACCTGGTATCTGGCTCACCCGGCATTTAGCGTTTTTGTAGCATCCTGGTTTTCCTTTTTCTCTCCGTGGACAAGCTATTGGCTATTTGTAATATTTTCGCTTGCAATCATGGTATTCTGCGGATGGCTCATCGCAAATACCACTAATGATTTATTCAAAAAACAGCTGAGCTTCTTTGTCTTGCTTTGTGCATTTCCTACCTACTGGCTATTGTTTGTAGGCAATATTCATGCACCATTGGTTTTAGCACTGACACTAATCATGTTGGGAATATTTGATCTCACATATAATGAAAATATTGAAACCGGCAATGCAAAACTACTGTCAGGGTTGCTCATTTCGTTTTTTACCAAACCCATAGTTTTACTGATGCTCCCTCTGCTACTAGTCACAAAAGAAACGCGCAAAACCACCTTCGGAAGCCTGTTAATTTATGGATTCGTTTCTATACTGTTTATAGTTATTCCCATACTGAATCCTGAAGGAGTTGGGCTTGGAAAAATACTCAGTATCGATTTTGAATTTGTGAAGCAGCACATGAATATTTATAAAAACAATTTTGTTTTGAATGAATACATGAAAGATAATAGTATGCATTGGTTCAATCTTATTGCTCAATCAGACTATAAGCTAATGCATATTGATGTGTACTCATTGCCTGTATTTATTGATACTATTGTAGGGCACGAAACCGCAGCGGGGATTTACAAAACACCGATTTACCTCAGTATGATTTTGTCACTGGGTGTTATTTTCATAGAAGATAAAAAAATAAGATTGGAAAACACCTTGTTGCTTTTGATGGCGATTCCGCTCACCTTCTTTTTAAGCTACAATACTGTTTGGGAATATCAGTTCACATCGGCACTTCCTATGGTCGCAATGCTTCCTGTGCTTAGAGAAAAGAATGTATTTTACAAAAAGTATATTCCTATACTGTTCACAATTGGCTTGTTTTTTTGCTTGCCTAGTCTGTATTTTTTAGTGCGGAAATCCGACTTCACCAATAACGATTTGACACTGATTCGGCTTGACAGAGTTTTGCCTGCACTGCTCTTATTTTTAATTATGGTATTTATTCTAATTGGCTCAATGAAACGGCATATTGATTTGAGCATTGAAGATGCTCCTGAATTAAATTAACGCTGCAATCACTTCACGGCCTTCTCTAACTCATCCATTGCCCAGGCAAGATTGTTTTTTCCTAATGTATTTTCAGGATTCTTATCTACCGCTCTTTTAAAAATTATAATCGCTTCTCTGTATTTCTTTTTGAGCATATAAGCTACACCAATATAGTTGAGTACATCTGTGTTATTAGGTTCTGTTTTGAGTATTATACTCCAGATTTCGATACTTTTATCATAGTTGCCTATTTTAAGATAATTCAAACCATAGGAAATTAAAAATCTTGTATCTCTATGACCTGCGGCTACATTTTCCTGAGTTTTTATGTTCTCAATTATTTTTTCTTTCTCATCGGTTGCCCATTTCAAATTATTTTTTGCCAATTGAAAATCTGGAGCGAGTTCCAGCGCTTTGTTGCAAGCATCAATACCGTCCTGATACTGCATCAACATCGTGTATGCACAACCTAAATCGTTATACGCAACCTCACTTTTAGGATTTAATTCTAGCGCTCGCTTGAGCGGATCAATACTTTTTCCCGGTTGTTGCAACCCGATATATCCTACAGCCAGAGCTATGAGATTGTCATAGCTAGGATTTTCCTTCACTTTGCTTTCGAGCAAAGCTATATCTGTTTGTGGTGTTGAATTTAAAGTTGACTGTTGCTTGGGTAAGTCAGGTTTCCCTGCTGACTTTACAAGAAGGTATACAATTGGAAACACCAACAATATTGTCGCTATCAAAAATAATAATACTCGCTTTTTTTGGAACATCATGTTTACTATGGTTGTGAGACAAAAATAACTTTTAGCAGGATTAAAACTACAGGTTATACTCCCTTGTCTATCATAAACTCTTTCTGATTTTCTTTATTTAATGGCATATTAAATGAGTGCTTCATCTTGCTGAGAAAAAAGCTATCTGCCTTCCCATTTCCATAGCCAAACACTTCGGCAATTTGCTCATCATCCAATATAAATCGAATTCTATTTATCTTCTCCTCACCATAACAATTTTTTCCTGCAATCTTCCCTGTGTATTTTTGATTGATGTGCTCGAACTCTGTTCCAATAAATCCAATCTCGTTCTGCCTGCACCATGTTCCTAACCAAATATTTGAGGAGGCAGTTAGTAAATATACCTGCCGACCTTTTGCCTTGTGCTGAGTAATTAGCTGAATTGCTTCCGGATAAACAAACTTAGGCAATTCATTTAAGCTAAAACTTTTGCCCTTTTCTTCCAGTTCCGACACTGAAACGCCTTTATAAAAAAAGGTAAAAAACCGCTCTTTTAAATTTTGATTGGGATAAATTTTTAGAAGATAAAGAACAATAAAAGGGGCATTTAAAAAAATGCACAAAAGCAGTTTGAAGCTTCCGTCAGTGTATTTGATAAATTCTATGAAGGAATCTTTAAAACTAATCGTTCCATCAAAATCAAATAGTGCAACCTCTCTTTTTTCGCTCATGCTATAGATTAGTTTTCTTGAAAATACGCTCCGGTATATTTCTTATAATAAACATAATCAATCTCCAAATGGGCAAAACGTAGACTACATCTTTCTTCGCTTTATTTGCCAGCCAAATAGCATCGGCAACTTGCGCTGCACTTGCAGTAATTGGTTTTGGCGTTTCGGGTAGCAATTCCACCATTTTCGTTTTGATAAAGCCCGGAATGATAGTAGCAACATGTACATTTGATGCGGCAAGTCTGGCTCGTAGTCCACTCAGAAAGGCAGTTAACCCCGCCTTTGACGAGCCATATATATAGTTACTTTTTCTGCCTCGCTCCCCTGCAACGGAGGAAACACAAATAATCGTGCCTTCCCTTTTGCTTTCCATATCATTAGCAATGATTCCCAATATGGAGACATTGCCCACAAAATTTGAAGCGATAATCAGATTGGCTTGAGTAAAATCCGACAGCGCTTGCTCATGATTTCCTAGGTATCCAAAAACAGAAAGCACTACATTGGGTTTTACACCGAGTGATTCGTAAAAAGACTTATGACTGCTTGTCGCTAATGCGTCAAATTGAACACTAACAACATGTACATTATATCTGATTGATAAATCAGCTGCCAAATTTCTTTGATACTCATCCCCATTCCGTGTTGCTAAAATCAAATCAAATCCTTCTTTTGCGAACCTGTGCGCACAAGCTATTCCAACATCGGAGCTTGAGCCTAAAATCAAAAGTGTACTCATAGTTATTTTTATGCAGTTTATATTTTAAGTCTCATAGACTGTAGTGACTGGAATTTTGCAGGATGAGAAAATGCTGTAGTGTATGATTTATGGAAAGTATCGCTGTTCATCCGGGCATCTTTTGTAAGATAAAGACGACCCGAATACGCCAAAACTATTTCATCCAATTCGTCTAAGAGTTTGAAAACCTTTTTGCTTATCTTGAAATCAAGTGCAAGCGTATAGCCTTTAATCGGAAAAGATAGTGGAGAAGCAACTGCGTCATTCTCTCCAAAGGTTTTCAAAACCGCCAGAAAAGAACCGCAACCTGAATTTGCAATTTTAGTAAGAATTTTAACCAGTCCTTCCTTGCCGTTTTCAAAAGGAATGGCAAACTGATACTGCGTAAATCCATTGGCACCATAAATTCTATTCCAGTTATTTATCGCGTCAAGTGGATAAAAATAGGGATTGTAATGAATTACATTATCTACCTCGTGTTGCATTTGCTTATGATAATACAGAAAGTTAAATGCCTTAATAGATAACTCGTTAAGCACAAAGTTGGGGAACATAAATGGCACATTGATTTGCTTGTTTGAATGAACAGCTAAAGGCTGATGAGATTGTTTTTCATTCAACTCTTTATTTGTTGCATGCTCGCCAAGCATCAGTATAGAACGACCCAGACTATTTCCTTTTGACAAACAATCAATCCATGCCACAGAATAGGTGTAATCGCAAAACTTATCGAAATACTCCAGCATTTCATAAATGTTTTTCGCCTTAATTGCCTTTTGCTTTATATAACTGGTTTCTATCTTTTTAAGTTTGAGATTCACAGAAATAATTACACCTGTAAGTCCCATCCCACCAATTGTTTCAGTAAACAATGCCGGATTAGAATTTTTAGAGCAATGGATAATAGTTCCTGTTTCGTTAAGTAAGTTAAATGATTCTATATAACGAGAAATTGAGCCCTCTGAATGATGATTCTTCCCATGAATATTTGATGCAACAGCACCTCCTATAGTTATAAACTTGGTGCCGGGTGTTACCGGTAAAAAGAATCCTTTAGGCACAATCACTTCCAGAATATCTCTTAGCAACACTCCAGCTTCACATGATATCATGCCATTTTCAGTATCAAATGACAAGAATTTATTTAACTCCAATGTAGAGAAAATCGTTTTTTGGAGGGAGCTGTCGCCATAGCATCTGCCATTTCCACGCGGAATAATTACAAGATTTTCTTTGACAAATTCCGCAATCTTCGCATAGTGACTAAAGGCAATTTGATTTGCATCTATTCGAGGAAAAACGCCCCAGTTAAATACTTTTCCCATAAAGAATAAATAAGAAAGTTAGCCCCCAAAGTAATAAAGTAATTTGCAGAAATCTGTCTCTCCACAATACATCTGTAGGAGAGCCGGAGTCTTTATCCACCACAGTGATTTGTATATAGCGCATGATGCCAATAAAAACAAAAAGTGAAGTGAAATATAGCTTGTCAGAACCTATTCGTGCAATCACTTCCGTAGAAATAGAATATAAAACATAAGAAATCAAAGTGATGGAAAACGAAATACTCTTTGCTATATCCAAAAAAGCTATTGAATATCCTGATAATGACTTCCTGATACTGTTTTTCTGAACATCAATGACTAAATCGTCTCTTCGTTTAGCAAAAGCCATAGATATCGTAAGCAGAAAAACCATAATTATCATCCAGTTTGAAACAAAAACTTGCGCCTCAACACCTCCTGGCAACACTCGCAATACAAACCCAATGCTAATGCAAGAAACATCCACAATAGAAATGTTTTTCAATAGGAATGAGTATAAAATATTCAGTGCAAAATAGCAGAGCAGATAAATAGCGGAATACTTCAACAGAAAAAGAGAAGCAAGAAATAATAATGACATCAAAACGAATAGTGCCCATGCTAATTTCACGGTTATAACGCCATTTGCAATGGGTCTGTTTCTCTTTTCGGGATGGATTTTATCTTCATCAATATCCAGAATATCGTTGAGTATATATATGGAAGATGCCGCAAGACAAAATGAAATAAAAACGAAAATGAGATTGGTGCTTAAAACCAAATTGACTTTACCGGCAAAGAAAATCGGAAGAAATACAAAGCCGTTTTTCAACCAATGCTTCACGCGTATCAGGGCTAATATGTTCTTTATATATCCATTCATGAAACAAGAACTTTTGCTGAAATTAGCAATTCTATCTGCATTTAAAATCTATGAACAATCAGAAAGTCTTAAATAATTCAAGAAAATAATCTTTCCATCCTGAATCTGCTTTCACAAAAACAGGAGGCTTCCCTATTGGAGCATCAATGCTATGCCAGTTTTTTCCCAAATATTTTTTCCCTGAAAAAAGTTCAATCCAATCACCATTGGGCAGATAAGCATTTACGGTTATTGCTCCCTTATCTAAGACAGGTGCCACCATCAGCTCCTTTCCGTACATGAATTGATATTTCAAATTAAAGCAAACACTGTCGTCAGGATAATCAATCAGCAAAGGATGAATCATGGGTACTGGTATGAGTCTGTCCTCATATTGCTTTCGATACGACTTCAGCGCAAGATGTATTTTGCCCATTCGTGCAAAAAAAAGCATGGTGCTATCATCAGAATAAAACTGATGGTTGGCCTCCGGTCTCACGCCCTCATGGGTTCGGTAGAAAGGTTGAAAAATATTCAACTCTGTCCAACGCATAAACAACTCTTTTTCACGAACTACCTTGACCAATCCATTTTCCACAGTAGTATATCCGCCAATATCGGAATGCAGATTTCTGATGCCACTCATAGCGGCAGAATTAAGCGCTGTAACGGTAGCTTTTATGCCATCATTTTCACCCCAATCCACCATTTGGTCACCCATCCAAAACATAGGCGCATGAAGCGTAGAAAAACTATTGCCTGCTCTCATAAAATAAAACAGTTCTTCTCCGGGATAATTTCCCACGGCTATTTCATTCACCTCAGCCCACTTTACCGCAAAGCGATTATGGGCAGTATATTTTATATAACTCATGGCGCTGTTGTTAGGATCGTAGTCTTTAAAACTATTGTAAATAGAATCCTGCACAAACCATGGACACCATTCTCCAAAATCTGCCATCCAGCCATTCAATCCGTTTCCAATCAGGTTTTTTTCTATGATTTGTTGCAGCCAATTTTGCGCCTCTGTATTAATGATGTTTACCAAAGCCGCATCAAATCCACCTGTCCTTATAATATGAACGCCACCTTCAGGATTCTCCACCAAAAACCTTTTGCGTTTTGCTTCTTCATACATTGGAGTATTGAGTGCGAGAAATGGATTGATATAGCCCATTACTTTCACTCCTTTGCTGTTCATTTTCTTCACCCAGTTTTTAAAATCAGGATAGAGCAATGTGTCGGGTTTCCATTCCCAAACCAACTGCGAGCCTATTCGTGTTTTTCGTCTGCCACACCAATCCTGTATCCAAATTGCAGTAACCGGATTTCCCAAGCTGATACATGAATCCAAAATGGTTTCCACTTTATTAGCGCCACCCTGAATGCCAAGAATAGTGCCATAAGTCCAGTCAGGCTTGGGTTGAAATTTACTTTCATTTTCATTATAAGAAGCCACAAATAATTCTTCAAATGAAGCGGCCTGAACTATTTCAAGGAAAGCATATCTGTGTTCTACTTCCACTGCTATTTCTCGTGCTCTTGAAAAATCGAAAGTAGATGGGAAATGGCTTCCTGGGCCGGCCACAGCAAGCGAATAAAATGCAGACGAAATACAATAGGGCAGAGGAAAATAGCTGCTCTCCTGCGTACCCTCAATGCCTAAAATATCAGTGAATTTTGAAATAGGCTTGTCGCCTCTGCCAATTCCCTGCTCTTCGGTAATAATCGGAATCCTTTTGCCATTCAGCAACAGATGAGAAAACTGCTCACCACAGCCGTAAAATCTTTCTGAACTATCTGCTTCAAATACTATTCTTACTCTGTTGATTTTAGGCTCTTCGGTGAAACATCTGATTTGCGTTCTGCTTTTCTTTTTATCAATCCGGAACTGAAATTTTATTTCTCCGTTCGCTCCATTTGCAATCTGGCTGCCCTCAATAGGTTTAGCACAAACGTATTGAGCAATTATGCGCTCCTTAAAAGTGTAACTGCCATATTTCTCAGCTACGCTTTGGTCAACTTCATAAAAATCAATACGCTTGATTTTTTGCGCAAATAATGCCGGGGCTTGAAAAAGAAATAGCGTTGCAAATAAAATACAAACTGCTGTTCTCATATCGGTTTGAATTGCTCAAATCCCTGTTTGCAACTAAAACAAAATCTAATGGCTCGGCAAAGGGTAGAACCAAATGGTGACCTGAGTGTAGTGTCTGTGGAGCCGCAGTGTGGACAGCGTGCCCTGTTCAGCATTTCTTCAGAAATATCTCCATGTATCTCAGTAGGTGGAGCTATGCCGAATTTTTCCAGTTTCATTTTTGCCTCCGGACTCATTTTATCACTTGTCCATTGCGTTTCAAAATCTACCAAAACCGTTACATTTTTATAGCCGTTTTGAATCAGTTTTTCGGCAATCTGATTTTTCATCATATCTATAGCGGGGCATCCTACAAATGTTGGAGTCATTTTAATTTCTGTAGCAGCCTCAGAGGATTGTATTCCGGAGATGATTCCCATATCTATTACAGACAACACCGGAATTTCAGGGTCTTTGACTTCTTGAAGTAGTGCTAATATTTTTTGCTCTTCATTCATAAATCAAATACAAATTACGATTGAGGATTCATTCATTTTGAACGAAGTCTTCGGAGTGAGAAATCTGTTCGTTGTTTCGTGAGATTTTCTACTGCAATCTCAATGACAAAAGAAACTACCATTCAGCATTGGAATCTATGCTGGTAACTTCTGTCATTTCAGTGAGCATAGGTTGCAAAAATTCGGTATGAAATCCTTTTCTGCCTCCATAAGCAACTTTATCTTCTGAGACTGATGGCACTAGCAAACCAGCAGCAGTAATGATTGCAGCAACTCGCTCCAACCAAAGATTTTTCAACGCAACTTCTCCTTCGAAAATTTTTGTATCAAACAATTCCTGCTCATTTGCTGTAACCTCAAAAATTCCCAACGCAAATGGCCATGTATAGTTTAATGCGGATTGCATCCGAGCTTTACTTTCCTCATTTCCATTTGCAAGCTGCTTCATCCAGGTATCCGCATGCATTACATGATACTTAATTTCGCCTTTCACTTTTTTCGCCAATGAAGCCAGTGGTGCAAAAGAGGAATTCACCAGCAATTCATATCGAAGCAGCTCTGCGTGATCAAACAAAAAATGGCGCACCAAGCTAAAGTCATACTCACCAATAGGCAGTTCCACAAGATGGCAGCATTTAAATTCCTTTTCTGTACGCTTAAAACCAAGTGTGTCGGCATCCGCCTCACCAAAATGCACATGTAGTATGTTGTACAATGCAGAAGCATGACCTATTTTATCCTGAGCCATAGAAGAAAAGGCAAGGTCTTCCTCCAATATAGGCCCGATACCTGTCCATTCAGAATTTCGATGTCCGATAATTAAAGCATCGTCTGCCATTTTAAAAAGTAATTCTTTAGTTGCGCTCATCGTTAGTGGATTTGAAATTTAAAGGTAAAATTTATTCTCCTATTGCGTAAATGCAATAGCGCTTATTGAAATGATTCTCATCATGCTTCCAGTCTGCCACTTTCATTGTTTTTGTTTCTTCAGTCGGCAATGTCAGGTCACAGCTGATATGCAACATGGTTTGAGGATGTAGTGTTGCTAAAAGATCTCTGATTAATGAAGTATTTCGAAAAGGAGTTTCCATAAAAATCTGGGTGTAATCGGTGCGCTTCGCCAACTCCTCCAGTTTTTTTATCTGTTGTATTCGTTCGCCTGAATTGATGGGTAAATACCCGTGAAAAGTAAAGTGCTGACCATTAAAGCCTGAAGCCATCAGCGCAAGAATTATGGAATTGGCACCAACAAGTGGCACTACTTTAATGCCTTTTTTATGCGCTTCGCGAACTACCAGATTGCCGGGATCTGCGATGCAGGGCGTGCCGCTTTCGCTCAGCAATCCAACACTTTTTCCGCTTTCGCAGGGTGCCAACCATTGATGTATGGCGTTGCTCCCGTGTTTATTCCATTCAAAAAAAGAAACCTCCGTATCAAAGTTTTTTTTGTAACCCATCGCGCGCAAATTTCTTCTGGCGGTCTTTAAACTTTCCACGATGAAATGCTCCAGATCAAATACAATTTCTTTATTGATGTTCAATATCGTATCGCTGCTTGCCTCACTCAGATAAGTAGGAATCAGAAACAGTGTTCCTTTTATCATTTTGCAGGAGTTAAGTTTTTTAGCGAGTCATTGGGGGCAGCCGCTTCGCAATTAAAATTTACAGTAAAGGTGGAATCTGAAGGATGGGGAAATGCAGCTTTAAAATCCAATCCGAGTTTTGGGTTGTTGTAGCTTTTCCTCATGAATGCTCCGACCACAGGAAGGGCGGCTGTGCTCCCCTGCCCCGTAGATGATGAAGCGAAATGAATACTAGGCTGATCGAATCCAACCCAACAGCCTACTACAAGCTGAGGTGTGTAGCCAATGAACCATGCATCGGCATTGTTTTGGGTAGTGCCGGTTTTTCCGGCTATAGCCTCTCCGGTTAATCCATAACGCGAACGAAGTCTGGTAGCTGTTCCCTTATTCACAACTCCTTTCAGCATTTCTGTGGTTACATAGGCTATATTCTCAGGCAAGGCTTCACTGATTTTGCTGCCATAAGTAGCCAACACATTGCCTTTTTTATCTGTTATTTTCTTGATAAAAACTGGTTGCGAATGAGTACCCAAATTTGCAAAGGCAGTGTATGCGCCTACCATCTCGAAAAGCGAAATATCAGAAACCCCTAAGCACAATGCAGGCACAGGCTCCAGATAACTATCTATTGATAATCGTTTCGCCATATCCACCAAAGCATCCGGGCCAAAATCACACATCAGATTTGCAGTTATTCTATTGTCAGAAAACCATAATCCTTCCTGCATAGGAACAGATTCACCTTCTCCCCACTTATCCGTACCATTAGGATTCCAGCCTCCTTTACCACAAGATGGAGCAGCATAAGTAACAGGATGACAGGGATTATATCCTCGCTCTATAGCTACCGCATATTGCAACGGCTTCATTGTAGAGCCCACTTGTCGTTTCGTAGATTTCTTGGCGTGGTCTAACTGGAAATATTGCATGTGTGGCCCACCAATCCATGCTTTCACATCACCATTTTTAGCATCTACTGCAAGAAAACCACATTGCAACATTTGCAGGTAATATTTTATTGAATCCATGGAGCTCATCACTGTATCCAAATTGTATTCTCCATTCAATCCACGATAATCATATATAGTCATTTCATGTTTTTGATTGAAAATCTTCGCTATCTGATTTTCTGATTTCCCCTCAGCTTTCAATTGAGTGTAATACGGAGTTTCCCGCATGTATTTTTCCACCAAATCAGGCTTGGCTCTCTGACCAAACTTCCAGGGTTCTCTGCCATGCCACTCTGTAAAATAAGTTTGCTGCATATAGCTCAAATGCTCTCGCATGGCATCTTCTGCATAGGCTTGCATTCGGGAATCTATTGTAGTATATATATTCAGCCCGTCTTTATAAATGTCATATTTGGTGCCGTCTGCCTTTATGTTCTTATCGCACCATTTTTTAACTTCCTCCCTGACAATCATTCTGAAATAAGTAGCAACACCCTCTCTGAAATCTGGATTATGGAAGTTAAGTTTTATTGGTTTGTCGGCTAC
>CANHIG010000002.1 GCA_947461105.1 Bacteroidota bacterium
CAGGCAGTGTAGATTCTTTATCACTCTATTTTTCTTCAAGTAATGCAGAGGGTGTAGCGGGTTCTGTTCTAAATGTGGATGCAATAAGACTTGGATATAAAAGCAGCGTTGGCATAAACGATTTAGCTGACAAAATTTCCTTGAGCGTTTTCCCAAATCCTGCATCAAATCTTTTGACTGTATCTATTGACAAAATAGATAGCGATATTTATTTTGAACTTGTAGATATTGCCGGAAGAATTGTATTGGCAGATAACATCAAAAATGAAAAACAAACTTTCAATATTTCTAAGTTGGAAAGTGGCAATTACTTCTATCGTTTATCTTCAAATGGTATAGTAGTTAAAAGCGACAACCTTTCTGTTGTAAAATAGTTGAAAATCAAAGCATGGAAATCAAAGGTCGCCTCAAAAGGACGGCCTTTTTTTGTTTATAATTCTGCTCTAAATTCTAATAAGACAGTAATGTATTGAGTTTAGCAGCAATTCTATTTTTAGGCAGAAAATTTTGTTCTAAAGGGACTGCAAAAGGAACAGCAGTATCCATTGATGCACATCTGATAACCGGTGCATCTAATACTTCAAACAAATGCTCGGAAATCCACGCTGCAATCTCTGCACCGATACCTCCGGTAAGCGTATCCTCATGCAGCACCATTACTTTTCC
Source organism: Bacteroidota bacterium (assembly GCA_947461105.1). Taxonomy (GTDB): domain Bacteria; phylum Bacteroidota; class Bacteroidia; order Chitinophagales; family LD1; genus CALAYL01. The sequence continues at coordinate 667 of CANHIG010000002.1, forward strand.
TGTCCTTTTAACTGCATCTGATATGGCTTCTTTGTCAAATGGCAATATGGTTCTGAGGTCAAGTATTGTTGCACTAATATTTTGTTCTTTTGTAATTTCTAAAGCCCAGTGAACAGCTGCACCATAAGTAATAATAGTAACATCCTCACCTTCTGCAACTAATTTCGCCTTTCCGATTTCAACTGTGTAATACTCTTCCGGTACATCTCCTTCTATACTCCGGTATAGTGCTTTATGTTCAAAATACATTACAGGATTAGGATCTTCGATTGCGGCACACAATAATCCTTTTGCATCGAATGATGAAGACGGGTAAACAATTTTTATACCGGGCACATGAAAAAACCATGCTTCAGTTGATTGAGAATGGAATGGCCCCGCCCCTACTCCTGCACCGGTTGGCATCCTCACTACTACATCAGCATTTTGCCCCCACCTATAATATGATTTTGCGAGATTATTTACAATGGCATTAAAACCTGTAGATACAAAATCCGCAAACTGCATTTCCACAACCGACTTCAATCCTCTCACACTCATACCCAAAGCAGCACTTAAAATACCGCTTTCGCATAGTGGTGTATTGCGGACTCTTTCTTTGCCAAATTGATCCACAAAACCATCTGTAATTTTAAATACACCTCCATACTCAGCTACATCCTGACCCATTATCACCAGTTGATGATATTTCTCCATACTTTGTTTTAATCCATCACTCACGGCATCAACAAAACGAAGTTTTTTTGTTTGTTCTGATGGCTTATGTGCTGGCGCAGGCGTATATGACTGAAACACTTCTGATAATTCCTCTTCTGAGTCAGGCACCACATCTGCAAAAGAATCTGCGGTATCGAAAGCCCTCCTGATTTCAGTGTCCATTTCCTCGCGAAGCATCAATGGGTAATCAGGAGAAATAACGCCTTCCTCTATCAACCAATTTTCAAAATTTGCTACGGGATCTTTCTTCTCCCATACTTCAAAAAGCTCTTTGGGAACATACTTTACTCCTGATGCTTCTTCATGACCTCTCATCCTAAAAGTCATACATTCCAAAAGAACAGGCTTCGGATTTTCACGCATATCAGCTGCCAAATCAGATATGGTATGATAAACTTCAAGAATGTTATTGCCATCAATTGTCAATCCCTTTATGCCATAACCTGCTGCCCTGCTGGAAAGCTGTTCGCATCTGAACTGCTCGTTTATTGGAGTAGAAAGTCCATAACCATTATTTTCAATAAGAATAATAACCGGCAAATCCCATACAGCTGCTATATTACATGCTTCATGAAAATCGCCCTCACTGGTGCCTCCATCGCCTGTAAATGCAACAGAAATTTTCTTTTCCTTTTTCAGCTTTGAAGCCAGGGCTATACCATTAGCGAGGCAAAGTTGAGGTCCGAGATGTGAAATCATTCCAACTATATGATGATCATTTGTTCCAAAATGGAAAGACCGCTCTCTACCCTTGGAGTAGCCTTCTTTTTTTCCTTGAAACTGAGCAAACAAGGTAACTAAATCGCAATTTCTTGTTGTAAAAACACCTAAATTTCGATGAAGTGGACAAATGTATTCATCATTTTTTAAAGCAGCAGTAACGCCTACTGATATAGCTTCCTGTCCAATTCCAGAAAACCATTTACTGACTCTGCCCTGACGCAAATACTTGAGCATTCGTTCTTCAATTGCTCTGGGTTTCAGCAAAGATTTATATATAAATAAAAGCTGCTCATTGGAAAGCGAACGCCTTTCAAAATTCATAACGAGGGAAATTTTAAACTATCCAATTGGAATTTTCTGCACTCTCCTCTCATGTCTGCCTCCTTCAAATTCTGTATCGAAGAAAGTTTCGATGATTGTAATAGCCTCTTCGATGGAAACAAATCTGCAAGGGATACAAACCATATTAGCATCATTGTGAAGTCTGGCAAGTTCTGCCACTTCTTTGTTCCAGCATATCGCAGCTCTCACTTTCTCATGCTTATTTGCTGTAATCGCTACTCCGTTTGCGCTACCACAAAACAACACACCCATGTCATAAACACCATCATTTACTTTCTTGGCAGAAGGGTGAACAAAATCAGGATAGTCGCATGATTCATCAGAATAGCAGCCTAAATCATCGACATAAAATCCTTTTTCAATCAAAAAATTAAGAACCTGATTTTTGTATGAGTATCCAGCATGATCACCGGCTAAAACTATTCGCATATATTAATTTAAAAATTGTTTGATAACGAATATAAGAATTTGATTTAAGGATTGATTTTATGAGCTATTAAAATACTCAATTCATAAAGGATATAAATAGGTACCGCTACCACCGTCATGGTAAACATATCTGGAGATGGTGTAATAACAGCGGCAACTATCATAATTACCACCACAGCATGCCTGCGATATGTCCGCATAAATGAAGCTGATAGAAACCCAAGCTTTGCTAAAAAAAAAACGACCATGGGCAATTCAAAAACTGCTCCGCTACCTAAGAGCATCATGATAAAGAAGCCAACATAATTATCGAAAGTGAAGCGATTTTCTATTTGTGCACTAATCATATAATTAGTAGCAAAACTGAGCGAGAACGGAATAATAAGAAAATAGGCAAACACTAATCCCAAGAAGAAAAAGAAGGAAGAACCTATGATGATTAAGCCTGATTTTTTGGATTCAGATTCCGATAATGCCGGTCTTACAAAACGCCATATCTCCCAAATAATGTATGGAAATGAAGCAACAAGTCCCAGCACAATACACACCTGTATCTGAGCCATAAACTGTCCGAAAAGTTCCGTGTTTAAAAACACGATATTCAGGTCGTGAAAACAAAGCCCTTCCTGAGGACAAAGCAAACTGCTGATTTGACAAAGCAGCGGTCTGACATAATTGGAAAAGGAACACAAAAGTTTGTAGGTGACAAAATCACTTTTTACCGGCCCAAACAAAAAACTATCAAAAACCCATTTGCTGTTTGCCAACGCCAGAATTGCGAAAATGGCTATACACAATACAGAACGAAAAATATGTTTTCGCATTACATTGAGGTGGTCAAAAAAACCCATCTCTGTTTCATCATGAAGCTGATCCAATTTCGCCATCGGGTACGAATATATAAGAAGCGAATAAAGAAGCCTAATTATCCAACTTGATAATTAACGATAGATTAAGATGTATTTTTTATCGAGTTGTATTTTCAAGAATATCGAAAATCTCTTTTAAGTCAGGAGATAATACAATTTCTATTCGTCTGTTTTTTGCTCTACCCTCAGGCGTTTCATTACCCTCTACAGGGAAAAACTCGGCATGGCCAGAAGGGGTGATTCGTTTCGCATCTACTTTACCCTCGTTAATCATTATATCGGTAACAGTTGTAGCCCTCATTACGCTCAAATCCCAGTTATTCTTTATCTCACCTTTAGGATTAATATATTGCTTGCTGTCAGTATGTCCTTCCACTAAAATTCCAATCTCAGGTTGCCTGTTCAATACTTCTGAAAGCTTTACGATGGCTTGCTTCCCTTTTTGATCCACCTCAAAACTTCCTGTTTTGAACAATAGTTTGTCCGATAAGGAAACATATACTTTCCCATCCTTTTGAGTCACGGTGAGTTCGCTGCTATTGAAACCGACCAAAGCATCAGAAATTTTCTTTTTCAAGGCAGAAACAGCTGCGTCTTTTTTCGCAATTAATGACTCTAAATCATTGATTCTTTTTTCTCTTTCATCAAGCAGCTTTTCTTTTTCGAGCAATGCCAAGCGAAGCTTTTCCTTTTCACTTACAGATGATTTGCCTAGTTCATCCAATCTATCCTTAAGGCTCTCATATTGTTCATGTTGTTCCGCCTGTTCCTTAATTAGTTTTGCAAGCTTTTCTGTCAAGGACTCATTCTCATTTTTCATTTTTTCAAAAAGCGCCCTCAATCCATCGTGCTTAGAGGCAAGATCAGCCAGAGAAGTTTCCAGATTCTGCTTCTTTTGAGAGCAATCTTTCAGTTCATTTTCATATTTATTTGAAAGTGCTGTTTGTGCGTCAAGTTTCTTTTTGGAAACCAAGCATGAAGACAGCGTTAGGAATACGACCAAAGCAAATAATATTCTCATTTTCAGGTATTTTTGCGCTAAGTTAAACTCTTTAAAATTTAACAATCTGCCTTATCAACTCAAACAATGTGAAATGTCTGTTTTAAAAGATTTTGCAATTCTGATTGGTTTGATTAGATTTACTACAATTAGAAGTTCAGAAAAAATCTAAATTTTATGAAAAGGCACTTTTTACCATTTTTTCTCATTGCATTTGCTTCAGGCAACATAGCCTTTGGACAAACTTTTTACAACAATGGCGCACAAATAGGAGTGCTACAGGGCGCCCAGATGATTGTGAAAACAGGCGCATTGCCGAATGAAGGCTCTCTTGAGAATGCAGCAAACGGAACTTTTAAAAATAAAGGTCAGGTATTTATCGAGGGTAGTTTTATAAACACAAGCGGTTTGGCAGATGGCTTTGCTGCGAGTACAGGCGAATACATCGTTTATCAGGATTGGGTGAACAGCGCTACTTTCACTCCGGATCAAAGCAAAGTGTATCTCCGAGGAAATAATCAGCTAATCACCGGAAACAATCAAACTACATTCTATGATTTGATTTGCGAAAATCCTTTTACAAAGAAATCTCAAACGCTTGATGCTTTTGTAAACAACACGCTTACACTTAATAGCAATGAACTTGCTACTTCTACTCACAAAATGACTATCCTCAATCCTAGTCCAAATGCTATTATAGTAAATGGAGTTAATGATGCATTTGTTAGCAGCCAAGGTGCAGGACGATTGGTAAGAAACACTAACTCAACTAACGAGTATCTTTTCCCAACAGGATGGGATAATGCAGGAACTGCTTTTAAAAGAGAAGCTTCCATAATCCCTTCAGATGCCGGAAATCATACTTACAGTGCACGACTTGGATTCAATACATTGAGTGCTACCTCTACCACTGACGATGGATACAACATTTCTACCAAAGCACCTACTGTAGATATTGCAAATGATAAGTTTTATCATCTGGTTTCATCAACCGATAAATCTGCAGCAACTTTAGGACTGTATTTTGACCCAACACTGGATGCCGCCTGGACATCAATTGGAAGATGGGAATCTGCCCCACAATGGGAGGACATTTTTAACGCCACTGTAGTTTCAGCATCTCCTCGTTCTAAAGTGCAAAAAACGCTTTGGATAGATAATGGCAGAGAGCCTCATGCGCTTATTACTCCGAAACCACTAAACAAAGACTATAATTTCCCAAATGCATTTTTACCGGGAGCTACAGACCCTGCTGTGCCTCTTGAAGATAGATATTTCACTATCATTAAAAATGGTAGCAGTGTAATTTTAGATGAACTGATGGTGTTCAACAGATGGGGCGAAATGGTTTTCAACAGCAAACGCGATGGCACCGACAAATGGGATGGATACTATCAGGGAGTGCTCCAACAACAAGGCAATTATTCATTCTTGGCTAAAGTAAAAGCTGCTTACACAGGAGAAACGCTACAACCTGTAAAAGGAAATCTAGCCCTTATTTGGTAATTAATTTAACGCAAAAAATAACGTGATGAAAAAGGTTTTAATCATATTTTCTGTTTTTTCTGTTTTAGTTCTGAATGCTCAGGACACTCATTTCTCTCAATTCTATAATTCACCACTTACGTTGAACCCTGCTCTTACAGGTCTTACAAAGGGAACAGCAAGATTTGGTGCCATATACAGAAATCAATGGTTTTCAGGCGTAGATAATGGCTTTGCTAACTCGCCTTTTCAAACAGCTTCGGCTTTTGTAGATGCGCCAATCAACTTAAAGGCAAATGCAGTAAGAAATGATGCTGTGGGAGTAGGAGCTTTCTTCCTATATGATAGATCTGGTGCCGGCTCTTTTTCAACCTTTCAGGGACAAGCTTCCGGTTCATATATAAAAGGATTGGGAAGAGATGGGAATCATCAGCTTTCAGTAGGAGTGCAAGTAGGATATACTCAGACCAGACTTGTGCAAACAGATTTAAGATTCACCAGCCAATTTGACAATAACAATCAGTACACAGGAAACCCTGCCGCTTTTGTATTGAAACCCAATGTGGGATATGTAAATCTAAACATCGGACTTCTTTATTATGGAAAGCATACTGAGAACTTGAGTATGTATGTAGGTGGTGCATTCTTCAACGCTACTGCTCCTAAATACAATATAGAGGCTAATAACTCTAAACAAGAACTTTATTTCAGAGGTAATGCTCAGCTAGGGCTTGATGTTTCTTTCGGCAAGTTCCATATACTTCCTTCGGCACTATTTATGCAACAAGCTAAGGCTGATCAGCTGAACACAGGCTTGGGTTTGGGATATGATTTCAAAGAAGATATTACAATGACTTTGGGAGTTTATAACAGAGCTAACAACATCACCAATAAATATCATCAATTGGATGCGATTATTCCTTATGCAGGCTTTGAAGTAAAACGATTCAAACTTGGTGTGAGTTATGATGTTACCGTCTCTAAATTCAAAGATGCAGGAAACGTAAACGGAGCATTGGAAATCTCAATGATATATGTTTTCATTGGCAAAGTATACACAGAAAATAGAATGCTATTTAATCCGAGGTTCTAATTTCACGTTCAATACTCCGAATCTAATCATACGGATTTTCACCTGACTCGCCTTCACTTCCGAAGTCTTTTACTTTATCGGTCTTGGTATTTTCAAAAGCACCACAATCAAATTCGGTATTACTATTTTTAGGTTTATTAAACTGAGTGGAGAGCGAATAATCTTTAAGATTCAATGAATCGCTATACACCTTCTGAAAAAACTTTGCCCAAATAGGAAGTGCGGTGCTGGCACCTTGCCCGTAATTCATACTTCTGAAACGAATAAATCTGTCTTCACAACCCACCCATGAACCCGCCAATAAATCGGGAGTGGCACCTACAAACCATCCGTCAGAGTTATTTTGAGTAGTACCGGTTTTACCCAAAATATCACCTATCAAACCATATTTAAATCGCAATCGCATACCCGTTCCGCTCCTTACTACTCCTCGAAGCAACTCCACCATAGTGTAGGCAATATCCTCGCTCAGCACCTCATTTTGTGGAGCCACAAAATCCTGCAATACATTGCCACTTCTATCTTCTATTCGCGTTACAAAAATCGGATTGATGTGTGTACCTCCATTTACAAAAGTGGTATATGCCCCAACAATTTCAAACAGTGAAGCATCTACCGCACCAAGACAAATAGATGGCTGAGCAGGAATTTCACCCACAAAACCCATGCCTTTCACCATGCTGATAACCTGACCGGGAGAAATCTCGTGCATCAGAAATGCCGTAACCGAATTTATAGAATTGGCTAAAGCCTTTTTAAGTGTTAGCATTCCGCCATACTTACCATCTGAGTTTTTAGGTGTCCAATCTGAAATCAGATTAAAACGAGGGTCTCCTTTTTCAAATGTGACGGGCTGATTGGGAACCTGAAAACATGGCGAGTAACCTTTATCGCGAATTGCTACGCAATAAATAAAAGGCTTGAATGTAGAGCCCACCTGTCTCTTTGTATTTACATTCACGTGGTCATACTGAAAATATTTATAGCTGATTCCACCAACCCAAACTTTCACATGACCTGTGTATGGATTAACTGCAAAAAAGCCATTCTGTAAAAATAGCCTGTGGTAAATGATAGAATCCTTCGGGCTCATGAGCGTATCTTTTTCCCCTTCATGAGAATATATTCTCATTTGAATTTTTCGGTTCATGAGTGTATCAATCTCCGCTCTGGACTTGCCTGCGGCTTTATACTCCTTATACCGTGAAGACTGTGTGTAAGTCCTCTCCCATTCAGCCGGAAATTCTTTCCACGGATTTGAGCCTTCTTTGAATTTGAAGAAAATCTTTTGCCATTCTGCAAGATGCTCATGCTGCGCCTGCTCGGCATACCGCTGCAAACGCGAATCAATAGTGGTGTAAATTTTCAATCCATCATGGTAAATATCATAGTTATCACCATTGGGCTTTGTGTTTTTCTTGCACCAGTCTTTCATCCATGCTCTGAGATATTCTCTGAAATAAGGCGCTATACCATCCTCATGAGTTTCTGGATTAAAATCAAGTTTAATCGGAAGCGCAAACAATGAATCGCGTTGCTCTTCATTGATAAATTTGTAGTGATACATTTGATCAATCACCACATTTCTTCTGTTCTTTGATGCTTCGGGATGTACTCGCGGATTATAGCTGTATGGGGCTTTGAGCATTCCTACCAATACAGCGGCTTCTTCAACTTTGAGCGAATCAACAGGCTTATTAAAATAGGTTTTTGAAGCATTCATAATACCAAATGCATTATCACTAAACTCCACTGTACCGAGATACAGCGCCATAATTTCTTCTTTGGTGTAGGTGCGTTCAAGCTTTAGCGCTATTATCCATTCCTTCAATTTTCTGATAACCAGATATAATTTATTGGTTTTTTCACGAGGAAATAAATTTTTAGCTAATTGCTGCGTAATGGTACTTCCTCCACCTTTGCTGCTAAAAGTTAAAACTCCGGAAACAGCTCTGGCTATAGCCTTCAGGTCAACACCCGTGTGATTGTAAAAACGAATATCCTCTGTGGCCATCAACGCCTGCTGCAAAAATACCGGCAGTTGCTCAAAAGTAACTAGTGATCTGTTTTGGCTATAATATTTACCAATTACTTTTCCATCAGATGAAATAACCTCTGTGGCCAAAGCTGAATTAGGATTTTGCAACTCCTCTACCGAGGGCATAAATCCCAAATAGCCTGAAGAGAGCAAAAAGATAAACAGGATAAACCCTAAAAATCCTGCAAGGAAATATTTCCAAAATCTTATCATGTAGCTATTCTAATCCGGTCAATATGCCGAATGATTTTGAAAGGTAAAACTTTGAATAATATAATCAAAAAGATAATCCGCCATCTACATGTATTACAGAACCTGTGATATACGAAGACTCTTCAGAGGCAAGAAATTTATAGGCCTTTGCTACATCTTCAGGATTTCCCATTCTCTTGAGCGAGGTGCGTTCAGTAAATGCCTGAATGATTTGTTCTGGAATGGTTTTGATAATATCTGTTGCTATAAATCCCGGAGAAACCGCATTCACATTTATATTGTACTTGCCCAGTTCTTTCGCCAGTGTTTTTGTAAAACTGATTAAAGCACCCTTTGTTACTGCATAATTTGCCTGTCCTACATTTCCATAGTGAGCCACAACAGAGGATGTGTTTATTATTCTGCCATATTTTTGCTGTATCATAATATCTACTACCGCCTTGGTAGCATTAAATACACCGTTCAAATTTACATCAATCACTTTATTCCATTGCTCTTCCGTCATTTTCGCAAAAAGGGCATCTCTGGTGATTCCTGCATTATTAACTAAAACATGAATACTCCCAAATTTTTCTACACATGCTTTTGCAGCTTCAATGCATTGAGCCATATCAGATACATCTACTTTGCAAAAGAAATGATTGCTTCCATCAGATTCAGTAAAGTCCCATACACATACGTTAGCTCCTTCTTCTTGAAACAAATCTGCGGCTGCCTTTCCTATGCCCCTTGCACCTCCGGTGATTACTACTGTTTTATTTTCAAATTTCTTCATACTATTCTATTGGTCTTCCGCATCAAAACGCTCCACAGATAAGATACCATCGAGTTCCTGTAGTTTTTCACTCAGTTCATTCAACTCATCCGTATCATGAACATAAATCATAATCTTGCCTTCAAACACGCCATCTTCGCTGTCAAAAGAGATAGAACGCATATTCAGATTCATCTGGCCGGTAATGATATTGGTGATTTTATTAACCAGACCTACATCGTCAATTCCATTGATTTTAATACCCGTAAGGAAAGCGATGTTATGTTGTTTTGTCCATTTAGTTTTGATGATTCTGTAGCTATACTTCGCCATGAGCTGCACGGCATTGGGGCAATTAGTTCTGTGAATTTTAATGCCATCATTAATAGTCAAAAATCCAAAAACATCATCTCCCGGAACAGGATTGCAACATGGTGCAAATTTGTAATCAATCTTATCACTGCTCTCACCCATGATAAGCAACTCCGCATTTTTCTTGAGGGCATTTTTTATTTCCTCCTCTATGTCTTTTCCGGATTTTACATTCAAATCCTTCTGCCTTGGCAGCTTAATCTTGCCACCAACAATATCGAGTTTATTTAATTCTGAAAGGTCGAGTCTCTTCTCTGCAATTGCTATGTGCATTTCGAGAGAAGACATCATTTTGAAATAATTGCAAAGCAATAAATGATTCGCCTCAGAGTCTTCAATTTTCAGCTGTTTAAGCTTCTTGTCCAATTCTGTTTTGCCATTCAGCGCTATTCTCCGCTTATCATCCTTGAGCGCCTGCCTAATGACAGATTTCGCTTTTGTAGTAGTCACAAAATTCAACCAATCTTCATTAGGCACTTGCTTTTTTGAAGTAAGAATTTCTACCTGATCTCCATTTTTGAGCACATGACTGAGCGGCACAAGCTTAGTATTTACCTTAGCTCCAATACATTTTATTCCGATAGCGGAATGCACCTCAAATGCAAAATCAAGTGCAGTAGCACCTTTGCGTACTTTCTTCAAATCACCTTTTGGAGTAAACACAAAAATTTCTTCATTGAGTAATTCTGTGCGGAAATCATTTACCAACTCAATGGCACTGGAATCTGCACTGCTCAATACACCCTGAACTTTCTCCAGCCAAACATCTAGTGCATTATCCTGAGAATTTTCTTTGTATTTCCAATGAGCAGCAAAACCCTTTTCTGCCACTTCATGCATACGGTCTGTGCGTATCTGAATTTCCACCCATTTACCGACACTACTCATCACAGTAGTATGCAGAGCTTCATAACCGTTGGCCTTAGGATTAGAGAGCCAGTCGCGAAGTCTGTCAGGATTTGGCTTATAAATATCGGTAATCGTAGAATACACCCCCCAGCAATCAGATTTCTCCTCTTCAGGTTTTGCATGCAGAATGATTCTGATTGCAAAAAGATCATATATCTCCTCAAAAGGAACGTGCTTATATTTTATCTTGTTGTAAATGGAAAAAATAGATTTGGGTCTTCCGTAAATATCAAAATCAAAACCCCGTTTCTCCAGCTCCTCTTTAAGCGGCTTGATAAAATCATTAATAAATCGCGTTCGCTCTCTTTTTGTTTCATTCAACTTCTGTGCAATCTCTTTATACAAGTCGGCCTCTGTGTATTTGAGCGACAAATCCTCCATCTCAGTTTTAATGGCATACAATCCCATTCGGTGAGCCAACGGAGCATAGAGATAAAGGGTTTCTGATGCAATCTTCAATTGTTTGTCTCTTCGCAGAGAATCAAGCGTTCGCATATTATGCAGACGATCAGCTATCTTTACAAGAATAACACGAATATCATCGTTTAGGGTAAGTAAGAGCTTTCTAAAGTTCTCAGCCTGAATAGAGCTATTCATGTCGAATATGCCCGAAATCTTGGTGAGTCCATCTACAATTACGGCTATGTCTTTATTGAATCTGTGCTCTATTTCTTCAAGGGTCACCTCGGTATCTTCCACCACATCATGCAGCAAAGCGCAAATCACAGATGTAGCATCCAATCCCATTTCCTCACTCACTATTCTTGCTACTTCAAGCGGATGTAGAATATACGGCTCTCCCGATTTTCTGCGCATTTCTTTATGGCTTTCCATAGCCAACTCAAATGCTTCCCGAATGTTTTTTTTGTCTTGCTTGGTTACGGTATCGCGAAGTGACCGCAGCAAAATTCTATAATGCTTTAAAATCAGTTTATTCTCTGCTTCGAGGTCTATTTCTGTCTTCACTTCCATGCTCTCTAAAATAGGAAAAAGAATTTAGTATTTATTGCCCACAATATGATTTCAATTATTTTCCATTCAAAATTTCATATGCCCTTTTAATTTCTATAAACTTTCTATTCACTTCATCCTTTGAAATGGGCAGGGAACAAGTATCCGGATGATAGAGTAAAACTTTCTTTCGATAAGCCGCAAGTATCTCCTTATCGGAAGCTGTTTCATCAATACCAAGAACAACATAAGGGCTTGAGTTATCCTGCATTTTAGTGTTCAAATGCTGGAAGCTTACTTCAATAAATTTCAAATAGCGACTGATTTGATGCAATGCTTTAACCTCTTTTTGAGTAATAAAATCGTCAGAAGCAGCCAGACTAAAAAGGTATTCCATGATGTCATGAATGGATTCTTTAGAGGATAGCGAAGTAATTTGAGTGCAGCTGATTTTTACAAAAGCCTCTGTACCCTGCTCAAAACGCTGTGTCAGACTTTTGATTCTGCTGTTATTCTGTGAAAATCCAAAATGCAGATTAAAAAAATTATTAACCACCTTCTCTGATTCATTTGGGAATCTCTTGCTGGCACGAACGATATGAGCAGATAAAACAAGCAAAGCCTGCTCTACTTCAGCTAATCGAGCTTTCCTGATTTGCTCTTCGCCTTTAGTTTCCTTATGCTGCTCCTCATCGCCATGAGTGATCTGGCGAATATTCTTTTTGAAATTATTTACCCAATCGAAAGAAGACATAAGTTATTTCTTGGCAGGAACAAAAATAAATACAGTAAATATGAGCAATGTGGCTATCGAAAAATACAAATCAGTATGCTCATATTCTAAGATATCTGAAACTGGATTTTTAAAATAATTTCCCAATGCCTCAAAAAATAATTTCGCACCCAAAAGTGCTATCACCAAAAAAGCTCCGGTACTGAGATTTGGATATTTTTCCATGAGTTTTACAAAATAAACAGCCACTGTCCGCATGGCAATAATCCCAATAAAAACTCCGGTACAAATCAGATAGATATTATCAGTAAAAGCCACCGCTGCAAAAACATTGTCAATAGAAAACATCAGATCCATTGTTTCTACCATCACTACCGTTCCCCAAAAAGGACTCAACGATTTAATTTTACGCCTTGGGGTGAAATTTTCGGGATGCTCCACAGCATCTTTGTGGATGAAAAAATAATCTACTGCGAGATATATAAGATAAAGTCCTCCAACTATTTTCAGCCATTTTATTTTAATAAGAACACTGGCTAAAACCAAACAGGTGCCACGAAATATATAGGCAAGAATCAAACCAATTCTCAGCGCTCGCTTTCTTTTTTCTATCGGAAGCGGCATCACCATCGTGGCCAAAACCGCAGCATTATCAATACTCAAAAGGCTTTCAATAATAACGAGATTAAATACTATCAAAGCAGCAGACTGCCAGTTCTGACCTAAGAAATGCTCTATGTTTTGCAGTAATTCCAAAATATTTTTTGATTTTACGATAATAAAAAATCAATTTGTAATACTAAAGATAATGTGATGCATTTCATCAATACGGTGATTTTTGATATGGACGGGCTGCTGATAGATTCTGAACCATTCTGGCGGCTGGCAGAGATAAAAGTCTTTGCTACAGTTGGATTACAGCTTACTAACGAGGACTGTCGTAAAACCATCGGCTACCGATTTGATGAAGTGGTGGATTACTGGTATAAGCGCCATCCCTGGGAAGGAAAATCAAAACTGCATATCATGCATGAAGTGATAGAGGAGGTAGAGCAGGCTATCCTGAACCTTGCTGAACCAATGCGCGGAGCGGTAGCATGCATTCATTTTTGCAAAGACCAAGGATTAAAAACAGCCATTGCCTCATCCTCAAGTACAAAACTGATAAAAGCCAGTGCCAAAAGATTAGGAGTAGAAAACGAAATCGACCAAATAGTATCAGCAGAACTTTTCCTCTATGGAAAACCTCATCCTCAAGTGTTTATAGAAACGGCTCATTTACTTGGTGTACACAGAGATGATTGCATTGTCTTAGAAGATTCCCTAAATGGGATTCTTGCAGCTAAATCTGCTAAAATGCAATGTATTGCCATTCCTGATTTAGAAAATAAAAACAACTCAAAATATATTATCGCAGATGAAATTTGCGATTCGCTTATAGAAGCAATACCTTTAATCGAAAACAGAATCAGAAAATAAAACTATGTCAAAAAAGAAAACAGAAACACTCTTATCCAGAGATGAACCGAAAGAAAGGAATGTTCATTCACACATTGCTCCGCTTTATCTTTCATCCACATATATCTATCCATCTGTAGATGAAGCACAGGAGATTTTTAAAGGGAGAAAGAAGGGCCATATTTATGGGCGCTGGTCGCATCCCAATGCAGAGCTCGTAGAGGAAAAACTGGAAGCCATGCAGGCAAAGAAAAACACCAAAGCGCTGCTATTCAGCTCAGGCATGGCGGCTATTGCTGCGGTATTTCAGGCACTAATAAAACCGGGCGATAAAATTTTGGTGCAAGGAAATATTTACGGCACTACTGTTGATTACCTCAATCACTTTTCTGCGCAAACCGGATTTGAAAGTGTATTTGCTGATTTAAAAAAAATGAATGAAGTAGAAGCGCTGTTCAAAAAACATAAATTCAAAGTGCTTTATTGCGAGACTCCTTCAAACCCGACTATTGCATGTTATGACTTAGAAAAACTGAGCAGTATAGCGCATAAAAACGGGGCAAAAGTGATAGTAGATAATACATTCGCTACGCCATTATTACAACAGCCACTAAATCTTAGGGCCGATTTCGAAATAGATTCTTCCACCAAATTTCTGAACGGCCATGGCACCGGAATCAGCGGAGCTGTCATTGGTGCTGATAAGAATTTTATGGAAAAAGACTTGTGGAAAATAAGAAAGCTGAATGGTTCTATTATTTCCCCTATGGATGCATGGTTGCTGAATCTGGGTATGAAAACACTCAGTGTCCGAATGGAAAAACATTGCAGCAATGCTATGAAAGTAGCGGAATATCTCTCGAAACACAAAGCGGTGAAATCTATAAACTATCTCGGGCTTAAATCACATCCCGATCATAAACTTGCCGCAAAACAAATGTGTGGCTTTGGCGGTGTGCTGAGCTTTGAGCTGAAAGACGGCTACAAGGCAGCACTGAAACTCATGAAGCATGTGAAACTTTGTCATCTCACCGCTTCGCTTGGCACTACAGACACATTAATTCAGCATCCTGCTTCTATGTCGCACTATTTTGTGCCTAAAAAACAACGTGAGGAATTTGGCATTACTGATGGATTGGTGCGCCTTTCAGTTGGGCTTGAAAATGCTGAGGATATTATTGAGGATTTGGGAAGGGCAATGAGATAATTAGGGAATATGCTAATGTGCTAATGGGAAAAAGATTTGGTGATTTGATAATGAGTTAATTTGATAATGAATGCTGTCCACTGAGCCTGTCGAAGCGAGCTTTTAATGATACATGGCATCCTCTTGCTGACAAAGAAAAATTACATTCCATGTATTTTGACTTATTGAGGATAACCCCTTTAGTAAATTCATATCGAACTTCCTAAAAACTCCTTACTATCAACAGGTATATCGGCATTCCGATTGTAATATTTATCGGGAATGTTACGGCAAGAGCCATCGGCAGAAAGAGACCCGGATCAGCTTTAGGAACTGATATCTTCACAGCTGCAGGAACAGCAATATAAGATGCACTGGCAGCTAGGATTGCAAACATAAATCTATTCGTGATGTCATGTGTTATTAAAGAACTGAAAATCGCAATGATACATCCGTTTATCAACGGAATTAAGATAGCAAAAACAAGAGGGAACCATCCGTAAGAGAAAAACGCTTTTAATTTTCTGCCACTCGTAATTCCCATATCTAAAAGAAAAATAGCTAAAAAGCCTTTGAAAAGGTCGTTAGTAAATGGCTTTATTCCTTCTGCTTGTTTTGCATTGGCCAAATAACCTATTACCAAACTTCCAAGAATAAGCAATACGCTTCCATTAGTGAATGAATGCTTAATAGCAGTGCTTTTTCTTATTATTTCCCTATCATTTTTACTAAAAACGGAAATGAGAACAAGTCCCATAATTATAGCTGGCGATTCCATCAAAGCCATTATGGCTACCATGTGTCCGTGAATTATCAACTGCTGAGATTCAAGATAGGAAACTGCAGTAACAAATGTTACGGCACTCACAGAACCGTATGCAGCAGCTATTGCTCCTGCGTCAAATACATTCAACTTTCTTTTCAGTATAAAAAAGGTGTAGAGTGGAATAACAAATGAAATACTAATTCCAAATAAGATTGACCAACCAATTTCATAAGTAAATGTCTCGTGCGACAATTCTTGTCCACCTTTAAATCCTATTGCAAATAAGAGATAAAGTGATATAAACTTTGATGAATTAGCGGGTATTTCTAAATCACTTTTTAAATAAACTGCAATGATACCAAGTACAAAAAAAAGTAAAGCAGGATTAGTAAGATTATCAATTAGTAGGTTAAAATTCATTGTGTTCTGTAAATATTCAATTTATTAATTTACCTGGATTTCGAAAACTTGAGTCTTTTGCCATGTGTATACTTATTGAAGAAACCACTATCATAGACCACGTTCCCATTGACAAATGTTTTTGCAATTTTACTTTTAAAAAACTGGTTCTCAAATGGAGACCATTGACATTTGTATAGTATATTCTCAGTGGTTACTTCCCAGTTGCTTTTCAAATTCACCAGCACTAAATCTGCATAATAGCCTTCTCGTATATAGCCGCGCTCTTTTATTCTATAAATAGCTGCAACGTTATGGCTCATTTTTTCAACAATTTTTTCAAGGCTTATAAGTCCTAGATGAAATAATTCAAGCATAGCAGGCAGAGCGTGTTGAACCATTGGTCCCCCAGATAAAGCTTGAAAATAGTTGCCGCTTTTTTCTTGAAGTGTATGCGGAGCATGATCGGTTGCTATTATATCAAGCTTACCTTCTTTTAATGCAAGCAAAAGCCCATTTTTATCTTCCTCATTTTTAATCGCAGGGTTCCATTTTATTTTAGCGCCAAGTTTTTCATAATTTTTTTCTGAGAACCAAAGATGATGAATACAAGCTTCTGCTGTTATTCTTTTTTCATGAATAGGAGTTTGGTTATCAAACAAGTTGGCTTCTGCTAAAGTAGAAATATGGAATAAGTGAAGACGATTATTATGCTTTTTAGATATTTCCAAAACTCGCCTTGTTGACGCAAAACAGGCTTCTTCGCTTCTTATTTTTGGATGGACTGAAAAGGGAATATTATCTCCATAAAGTTGGCGAAAATTCATAGTGTTAGTTGCTATTATAGCATCATCTTCACTATGAAGAGCAACTAAAGAGTTAGTTCTTGAAAAGAGTTTTTCTAAAAACTCTGGGTGATTTGCCAGAATCCCTTTCTCATTGTTAAAATATAGCCCATCATCGGTTATTCCACAAACATTTTCATTATCTGTTTTTAATGCCTCTTCTAAATTATTTTGATTAATTCCCATAAAAAAGGAAAAGTTAGCCAAAGATGATTGTGATGCTATATTATACTTCTCCTCTAATAACTCTTGAGTGAGCGTATTGGGAATAGTATTTGGCATATCCATAAATGCAGTGATACCTCCAGCGACAGCAGCTTTAGATTCAGAATAGATAGAGGCTTTATGCGTTAATCCTGGTTCTCGGAAGTGGACTTGATCATCGATAACTCCGGGCAAAAGATATAAACCTTCCGCATCAATTATATCAGCATGTTGGTTTGAAATATTATTAGAAATATTTTCTATTCGTTCACCAACAATTAGCACATCCCCTACTGTGGTTTTCCCTTCATTTACAACATGAGCCTGTTTGATTATTTTTCGCTTCATATAATACTTTTAAGGATTACAAACATCGCAATACATTGGATCTTCAGTGGGTTTTCCATGAGGATAAATTTCCTCTTTTGTATAAGAACATTTTTGACAAATATAGATATAACTCAAAGTTGAACGGGTTGGAAAATTACATAGACTACAGGGTAATCCAGGTTTTGCATCTTCAATACCAAATCCTGGAGTTTTACAATTCGGACAAAGCGATTTTAATTTATTAACCATTTTTTGGGTTGCCTTTTCAATCACCTTCATTCTTGTCGGGTTATACATTGCTCTCATGTCTGTTTCAACAAATGCCTTTCCGTAAGTAGACAAAAAGTAATTAAAGGTTTGGCTCAACTGTCTTGAATCAGTTATTCCTTTAACTATTTCAGTAAAGTCACTTTTCGAGTTTCTAAGTATTAAACCGTGTGAAGGGAATTTAGCATTGGAAGCAAAAGCATTGAGATCCTTTTCTGTGTTGACTTCCTGACCATTGAAATTTGTCTCTAGGCTCAGCTCTCTTACTATAATTTCTAAATCATTTTCCTTATCAATGAAAAGCAAGAATTCATCATCGGCAGGAACGAAATAGATAGAGGGATGTGAACCAAAAGAACCCTCGCTCGAAATTGCAAGGGTGCAATTATTTTTTTCCATTGCCATGAGACATTTTTTTCTTGCAGTTGATATGGGGTCATCCATTCTCTTGACTTCTCCAGTGAAAGTTCCCAATTGATCGGTATCAAAATTTGAAGCAACAAAGCATTTCAAACTTAACTCCTTTTCTAAAATTGGAGCAATTACCTGTTCCTTTTTGTGCTTGGTTGCTATGAGTAAATTTCTACCATTGAACATTTTGTCGGATTTTATTCTTCCAGCTTTTTATTATCGGATAGCTTAGATGACACAAAAGCAGCTGTAATAATTCCCAAAGAGGCATAGAGTTTACTGAAAACTACATCTTCGGCCATTAAAGCCATTATCAGAGAGCAAATCATTATCGCCAAAGACAAGTAAGTTTTCATTTCTATCATGTTCTTTATGTTTAAATTATTTATAACCTTTTGAATTATTGCCCTTGACCAAGCGAATAGGCAGCTTTACCGTCAAACGAATACAGATTTTCAGTTTTAATTGCATCAATGCCTTCTTTCAGTGCATTTTCCAGAAGCTGAATTATATTTGATTTAGTGATTTCATAACCTGATACAGGCTTGAAACGACATCTCCAATGGTCGGTACAAAATGTTTCTTTAAATCCATCAGGCCATACTTTAATTCCTCTGTTTGTAATCATACTTAAGCTGATTCCATTAAGTTCAATTTGCTTCATTTTTTCAGCAAGTTGGTTGGAGTCTGTATCAGACCAGTGAACAAAAACATCGACACCGACCAATTCTTTTTTGGCTGCAGGTTTGCGTTTATATTTTGGCAAGCTCAATGCAGCATTATTTGAGTATGATACAGCCTTTAGTATTGAAGGCTTTTGACCAAGATTCGCAATTACTGCTTTTGCAAATTCCTTAGTTCCTACCTTTTGCTTACTAATTCCCTCTTTAAAAATATCATAGGTATGTATTCCGTCTTCCAATGTTTTCAGCCAGGCATTTTGAACTTTTTCTGCAACATCAGTCTGCCCAATGTGATTCAACATCATAATTGCACCTTGCAATAAACCTGAGGGATTCGCTACATTTTGTCCGGCTCTTCGTGGAGCAGAACCATGGATTGCTTCAAACATAGAGCACTCCTCTCCAATATTCGCAGAACCTGCAAGCCCGACAGAACCAGTAATTTGAGCAGCCACATCACTAAGCACATCTCCATATAAGTTTGGCATCACAATCACATCAAATGCTTCTGGTGTATCAGCCATTTTAGCTGCTCCTATATCAATAATCCAATGTTCATTTTCTATTTCAGGATATTCTTTAGCAATCTCATCAAATACCTGATGAAACAAACCGTCTGTTTGCTTCATAATATTATCTTTTGTAAAACATGTTACTTTCTTTCGGTTTTGTTGTTTAGCATATTCAAAAGCATAACGTACTATTTTTTCACAACCAGGTCTGCTAATTAGTTTCAGGCATTGCACCACTTCATCTGTTTGTTGATGCTCTATACCTGCATACAAATCCTCTTCGTTTTCCCTTACAATCACAATATCCATTACCGGATGCTTGGTACTTACAAATGGATGTAAGCTCATGCAAGGTCTAACGTTTGAATATAATCCAAGAAATTTGCGAGTTGTAACATTTAAACTCTTGTATCCTCCTCCCTGTGGTGTAGTTATTGGCGCTTTAAGGAAAACCTTGTTTCGCCTAATGGTTTCCCATGATTCCGAAGCAATTCCGGATGTATTACCAGCCAAATATACTTTTTCACCCACCTCAATTTCATCAATTTGGATTCTGGCACCTGCTGCTAAAATTATATCCAATGTAGCATCCATAATTTCAGGGCCGATTCCGTCTCCTTTTGCAACTGTTATTTTTGTCATGTTTTGTGATTGTTTATTTTTGAAAATATTTTTTAGCGAAGAGGATTATTGAAACAGCTGTCTTAACTTTGCAATAAACTTGAAAATCAGATTACCTATACTCAAGCATAAATGGAAAAGAATAACATCTCCATAAAAAAGCATGTATCCTATAAAAATTGCTCCCAGCAAAAGATACATATCAATATGAATAATATTCATGTACTCAAAAAGAAGTAGCGCAAGCGTAACAATAGTGACTAGAGTTAATACAGATGTCCTGGACGCTCTGTTAAAGCTTGGTTGTGTTATACTTTTCATGACGCAAACTTGAATATTTTATTTATTAGTATTTATTTATAGTTTTAATAAAATACATAAATTATTTTTATGAATTACACTTTAAACCAACTTCAAATATTCCTGAAAATTGTACAAACGCAAAGCGTAACTAAGGCTTCCGAAGAGCTGCACCTGACACAACCTGCCGTTTCTATTCAGCTCAGAAATTTTCAGGATCAATTTGACATTCCGCTTACTGAGGTTGTGGGCAGAAAAATTTATATAACTGATTTTGGTCGTGAGATAGCAGAAGCAGCAGAAAACATTCTAAATCAGGTTTATGCCATCAACTATAAAACAATGGCATATAAAGGTCAGCTGACCGGAAGATTAAAAATTTCTGTAGTATCAACAGGGAAATACGTAATGCCTTTTTTCCTTTCTGATTTTATGAAGCAACACAGTGGCTTAGAACTGATAATGGATGTAACCAATAAAAGCAAGGTGATTGAGAGTCTTGAGAATAACGAAGTAGATTTTGCACTTGTCTCTATCTTACCTAATACATTGAATATCGAAAAGCTCGATTTACTCCAGAATAAATTATATCTGGTCGGCAACACAAAACAGAAATTCAGAAAAGGGATAAACACTAAAGAAATATTCAATGATCTGCCTTTGATATTCAGAGAAAAAGGATCAGGAACCCGGCAAACAATGGAGCGCTTTATCGAGCGCAGCAATATTCCTGTTTTAAAAAAGATGGAACTCACATCTAACGAAGCTGTAAAACAATCACTATTAGCGGGATTGGGGTATTCCATTATGCCTTTGATTGGAATAAAAAATGAACTGCAAAATGGTGAGCTTCAAATAATACCTGTGAAAGGATTACCCATAAAAACTACATGGAGTTTAATCTGGCTGAAAGGGAAAAAACACGCTCCTGCTTCCGAAGCGTTTTTAAACTATCTCAAAAAGGAGAAATCAACAATCATTCACGAAAAATTTGGGTGGTATGAGCAGTATTGAACTAAAAGCTTAAAATATTAAAAGCCCTACTTAAGCATTTCCATCGTTTGAGTCAAAAGAGTTCCTGTATGCTGCAATAAAGCAGCTTTCGACTTATACACTTTCACATAGAGCTCGTAGAGCTTTTCCTGCGATTCAATGTATTTGTTTTCTCTGGAGTTTATCAGAAATACATTACTCTCTCCATTAAAAAAACGTTCCTGCTCTGCTTCAAGCAGTAGCTTATTGTTTGTTGTGATTTTTGCAACTGTGCTCAGCTGGCTTCTGTAATTCTCAAAATCATACCAATAACTTTTAATCTTATTGGCAACTGTTTGCTGCTTAAGTTCATAAGCCAACGTTGCTTCCTGTAGCTTATACTTAGCTAGTTTATACTCATTACGAGATTGAGCAAAAAGAAGCGGCAATTGAAAATTTACTCCAAACTTGTATCGCTCTGTAAAAACATTACTTGTAGCTGATGGCGAAAAATTAGTTCCATTACCAAGCAGATAATAATTAGCATTAAGCTGAGGTTTGAGCAATTCCATTTTCAATTTTCGCTCATAGTCAAGCGACTTGATTTTCAAACGATAGATATTGAGATCCGGCTGTGATGAAAGCCCGGATAATTGTTCATCCAAAACTATTTTCCAATTGCTGATTTGCGAATTAGGCAATTCAGCAACAACAGATGTATCAATCATAACGGGAGATTGAGAAGCATTCCAGCAGAAGTTACTTAAATTAAAAGTTGCCTGAAGCCAATCCGTATAAGCCTGTTGCTTTGCAACTTCTCTGTATTGCAGTTGCGTGACCGACTCAGTAGTATCAATCATTGGTCTATCTCCTAATAGAGCAGACTGAATTATCATTTGATGACGCTGCCTAGCTAAATCCATGGCAGTGCTGTTTAGTAAATATTTTTGATAAGATGCTGACCAAAGCCAATAAGCAGCAGTAGCATCTGCAATCAGTTCATTCATCATAGCCGTTCGCTCAAAATTGGTTGACTCCCTAAAAACTTTGGCCTGCTTAAGCTGTGTTCGTTTCTTATCAGTAAATAAATTCTGAACCAACGGTATACTGAGACTCAGATAAGACATACCATTCTGGGGCAAATAATTTTCAGGATTTAAACGTGCTCCGTAGTAATAATCATAGCCTGCCTTTACCTCTCCAATCCAGGTTGGAATTTTCACTTCAGAGTTAAACAAGGAAAAATAATTTTTACCTTCGAAAAACTTCCTGTCATAACTGGCACCAATAACAGGCTCAAAAGCTCCTTTTGCTTTATTAAATTCAGCCTTTCCGGCCATGAGTTTCAAATCAGCTATAGCAGCAACAGGATGATTTTTCAGTAACAGGAGAATAAATTCATTATAAGTTAGCGTGTCTGAATTAGCATTCAAGCGAGAAAAAAAAGCAGATACAAATAAAAATATCAATGAAAGTTGCTTCATTTTTTGCTTTCTTTTTTCGTTTCGCCCTCCTTTCCTGATTTGTAGAAGTCAGGCGGGAATCCATTCAGATTTCTCCATATCTCGTACCAAATCGGCACATCTTTAAGCAAGGCATAACCTCTTGCTCCTCCGCCAAGCTTTAGTGCATCCGGCCATACTTCCATTTTTTTATCTTCAGCAACCAGCACTCTGAACATACCATTGGAACTGATAGAATTATCAATTACAGCTACTTTACCGAAAAACGAACCATACGATACATTTGGCCAACCAGAGAAGAAAATAGAAGGCCACCCGTCAAATTGAAATGACACTCGCTGACCGATGGACACAAGTGGCAAATCCATTGGTTTCACATACATCTCCACAGCAAAATGATAATTAGTTGGGGTTACGGTAACAAGGTGTTCATACTCTTTCACCACTTCGCCAATTCCAGCCTTAATCGTGCGAGTTATTTGCCCGTCTTGAGGAGCAAGAATAAAATAGAACCCGGAACGAATGGCATAATTCGAAAATTGATTTTCAAGTTTTGCTACTTCCCCCTCTCCTACATTCAAGCTGGACATGGCAGAAAATTCATCAGACTTTGCTTTTGAAAATTTCTCATTATAATCCATTTCTATAGCACTTAACTCAATTACTGCATTCAGGAGTTCATTGCGAAGTGCAATAAGTTTATTAGCAATTCCTACCTTCTTGGAAAGCACATTCTGATATTGCTGATTACGCTGTTCAAGCTCAGTAAGTGATTTAAGCCCCTTTTCATACAACTCTTTCTGGCGTTTAAATTGCTTTTCTGCAATATCAAGTTCATTTTCTGCTGCGAGTAATGCAACACTGTCTGCCTGAATATAGTTGCTGATTTGTTTAATCTTATTTCTGGATTGGCTCAGCTTTAGCTCTCTTGATTTCTCTAGAGCTTTCACCTGATTTTCAATAGCAATGATTTTTGAACGATAAGCATTATTCGCTCCCTCTTTGGATTCGATTTGATCTTCGGTTCTTCTGAGAAGATTAGGATCCAGATATAAATCTTTGATTTCTCGAAGCTTCAAAATAGTGTCACCTTTTTGCACAATGTCACCCTCCTTTACAAACCATTTTTCAACTTGTCCTGTAATGAAAGAATTTATTTCCTGAGGGCGCTCAGAAGGATAAAGTGTGGTAAGAACACCAGATGATTTAACATTTTGAGTCCATGGAAGAAATAAAAATACGATACCTATCACGCCAAAAACCACAACTACTCTTTTCACGTAGCGGTCAGCGCCCTTTTCGGAGGCGACTATCATAGAAGGCATTGTGTTTATTTCATCGGGCTTTATTCTCGCACTCATATCAAAGACTTAAAAATTCATTTAGCTTTTTGTAATCAGGATGATTTTTTATCTCCTCATATTTCCCTTCAGCAACTATAGTCCCATTACTCAATAAGATAATTCTATCGCATCGTTTAGCAGTTTCAATATCATTAGTTGATATGAGCATTGTAGATTTGTTACCGGGAGCAAACAGATAATCTATGACACGCCTTTTTTCTGCAGCTTCAAGTGTGCTCCAATAATCTTCAGCGAGTATCAGGGCGGGGTTATCCAGCACAGCTCTCAGCAACAATATTTTCACCAACACGCCTTTGGGAATTTTTTTTCCCGTTGATTCCACTATAGTATCAAATCCCAGAGGCTGAGACTGAATGAAAGGCATGAGTCCAATTTTTTCAGCATGAGCAATCACTTCATTAATTGTTACATCCGGATGCCCCATTTTGATATTTGTGAGAATACTTCCTCTGATTAATTCATCTTCACTGAAAATCACGCTGAAACGCTGGCGAAGATGATTTAAATCTATATTTCTGTATGGTATATCATTGTATAATAAATTGCCTTCACAAATAGAAAATGCTCCTGATGCCACTCTCAACATAGTAGTTTTCCCTCCGCCCTGCGCACCCAGAATACAAACCTTCTCTCCATTTTCAATTTTCACGCTTACATTCTCGAGTATATTTTTAGACGATTCCGGATAGCAATAGGAAGCATGGACGAATGTGATAGAAATGCTTTTCATTTTTTCCAAATCAAAACGAACCGTTCCTTGCTCTTCAGTTTTTAAATCTATCAGCTTATGCACTTTTTCAAGAGAGGTAAGAACATCATAAAGCGTCTCTAACATCGAGAAGAGTTTTTCCACTGAGCTGAGCAGCATGATAATAATGATTTCCGCAGCAATGAACTCTCCGATATTTATCATCTCATTTAAGAACAAGTATGTTCCTGCAATCAAAAGAGCCGATGTGATTAATGTTTTGAATACTATCAGACTGGTAAACTGAATAGTGAGAATTCTAAAATGATCTTTTCTGGCTTTCAGATATAGCAGCACCAAATCATCAGTTCTATTTATGATAAAATCAAAATAAGAATTCAGCTTTATGGTCTTGATGTTTCTTGCAATATCTTCTAACCAATGCCCGACAGCGTATTTATAGTCCGACTCCTCAATGCTGGCTCCGAGTCCTTCCTTGAATGTGATTCTAATCAAAAGAAAAAGAAGCGATACCACCAATACATTGAAGACAATAAAAACAGGATGATAAAACGAAAGCAGTATTAAACCGAATAAAATCTGAATACTTGCACCAGGGAAATCAATCAGCAATTTCGAAACCCCCTTTTGGAGTGAAGCTGTGTCAAAATAGCGATTTGCCAACTCTGGCAAATAATATTTATCAGCAGTATATAAATCAATTTTGGGAAATAAATCTGCAAACTGAAGTGTAAATCGAGCAAACAATTTTCGCTGTATGCGCTCAGAAACAACCATACTGAAATAGGTAAGCAAGCCGCTCAGCATCACTCCGCCAATGATTACAACAATCAATATAATCAGGGAGGAAGAAATCCTACCTCCGAAAAGGAAAGTAATAATAGCCTGAATGCCTAACGGCAGGGTGAGTGAAATAATACCACTCATGGTCGCAAACAAGTAGATATTGATGATCTCTTTGCGCTCAAGCTTAATTAAATTCAGTAAGCGGGTAAAAGGTTTTATGTTTTCTATTTCAGACATTAGGACTAATATATAGTTTTAACAAATTAATGGAACTATAGTTCAGAAAAACATAACTATACTCCATTTTTCTTATGATATTTTTTGAAAAATGAGTTCATGAAGGATTCTTCAGTTGTATAAAGCAATCAAGATAGTCGTCCTAAGAAGAAAAATGAGTGATGAATTGCAAAATTGATGCTGTCCAAAAAAACTATTATTTAGCTATAGTGAAAGAAAATAGAAGTCAAGTAATTGTAATATTCCCTTTGACAGGTAAAAATCTATACGCCCAAAATCAATTCTTCTCGGGCACAAACTCCAGCGAGAGCGAATTCACACAATAGCGCAATCCGGTTTCAGTGGGACCATCATCAAATAAATGACCAAGATGCCCGCCACATTTAGCGCATATAATTTCTGTGCGAATCATGCCGTGCGATTTGTCTACATGAGTTTTTATTTTTCCGCCCTTAATTTCTTTATCAAAACTTGGCCAGCCACAGTGGGAAGCAAATTTCATATCTGATGTGAACAGCTCGGTGCCACAACCTGCACATTTATAAACCCCTTCGTCCATGGTCAGATAAAACTTTCCGGTGAAAGCGCGCTCTGTTCCCTTTTCTCTCAGTATATAATACTGCTCCGGTGAGAGCTTTTTCTTCCATTCTTCCTCTGACACAGGTATCTCATTATTATTCATATTGACTTGATTTTTAGATGAAGTTTTAGCGGCAGGCTGCGTTTGAGAGCTACATGAATTAAACTGCAACAGCAGCGCCAAAAGGACAAAAGAGTGATTATGTGATATTTTACCCATAAAATAAAGTATTAAATTTAGATATTAGCCCAAGAAAAATTTATTTTGTTCTATCTGAAACGCTTTATGCTCAAAAAACACACATACTACGCTCTATCATTAACAATATTTTTGTTCAGTTGTTCATGCTCCAAAATATTTAGTCAGGGAACATATATCCCTTTGGATGCAGAGACCTACCACATGATAGACAGAATGGACATAAGATATGGTAGAATACTAAATATGCCTCATACTTCCTCCAAACCATTCCTGCGAGCGGATGTTGCAAGGGCTGCAGAAAAGCTCAAAGTTTCCAATATCAAAGTGAACAAAAGAACAGCTCGTGAGATTGATTACATGATGGATGATAACGCGGAGTGGCTGGACAGCACAAAAAGCCGAAACCCCAGACCTATCTGGCTATTTCGTCAGGGTTCAAAAGCAGCCTTCTATCGCGAGCCGGCAACTATGGCCAAAGTGGATGTCAAAAATTTCAACCTAAGATTTAATCCTATCATTTCTTTCCGTGCTGCTGGCGAGTCTGCACAAGGCGGTCTGCTGATGGTAAACACCAGAGGTATTGATTTGCGTTTCAACATCAAAAAAGTAGTCAGTGGCTATTTTATGTTTACGGAAAATCAGACGAAAGCTCCGGGCTATGTAAGAAGTTCTTACCTCAGAGATTCGGTGGACAGTAGAGAGTTTAATCCGGGCGAAGCCTATTGGAAGGAATATAATTCAAAATACTTTGGCATAACCAACGGAGTTGATTTTTTCCAAACCAGAGGATATATCAATATCAATGTCCTCGACTATTTCAATATCACCTTCGGACATGATAAAAACTTCATCGGAAACGGATATCGCTCCATGTTTTTATCGGACAACAGCGCGCCTTATCTTTTCCTGAAATTGAACACTCGAATCTGGAAAATCAATTACCAAAACATTTTCTGCGAGCTAACCAATCAATATCAAAGAGGCAGCGATAAACTACTTCCTAAAAAATATGGCGCATTTCATCATCTTGATGTGGATATTACCAGATGGCTAAACATTGGACTTTTTGAAGGCACAATAATGAATCGCTCCAATAATTTTGAACTGCAATATTTGAATCCGCTCATTTTCTACAGAGCAATAGAGCAATCTCTCGGAAGTCCTGACAATTCTCTTTTAGGACTTGACTTTAAACTGAATCTGTTCAATCACATTTCTGCTTACGGTCAGTTTGCATTGGATGAATTTAATTTTAAAAGGTTGGTAAGTAAGCAAAAGTGGTGGGGCAATAAATACGCTTTGCAGGTAGGGTTAAAGTACATAGATATTATTCCAAATCTGGATGCTCAATTTGAGTTTAACTATGCGCGACCATATACATACTCGCACTACGCAACTGCAAATGGTACTGCAAATTACACCCATTACAATCAGTCATTGGCACATCCACTAGGCGCAAACTTCACCGAAGTTATATTCATTGCACGCTATCAACCCGCAAAACGATTCTTCATGACCTTTAAATATATTTTCTCTACATACGGAGAGGATACCATTGACCACGCCAACAATGTGGTGACTAATTTCGGTGGCAACATCTTTACAAGTACTACACCTATTACTGTTATAAACGCAGCGGGACAATACATAGAAACAGGTCATAAATCACAGCAAGGCGCATTGGCAAAGCAAAATTATGTTGACATAAGATTTTCATACATGTTCTGGCACAATGTATATGCCGACTTAAATTTGCTTATCAGAAGTAAAACCTCTTCATATAAGCCTTATAGCAACTCTACTACATACTTTGGGGTGGGGCTGCGGATGAATATTCCTTACAAAGAATATGTCTTTTAATTTTTTTAGTAAAAGTTTGGCATTCTATTTGACAAATAGAAGTAACTTTAAACTCTGAAAAATTCAGATTTTCTAAAATTAAAACACTATGAAAACAACAATTACTGCCTTATTTGCAATTTGCTTTTTATCTATTCAGGCGCAACAAACAGAGCCTGCTGCAAAGCCAAATCCTAATGCTCCGAAAATTAAATTGGTAGAGGAAGTTTACGACTTCGGTACAATTGTAGAAGGACCTGCGGCATCGCATGAATTCAAATTCAAAAACGAAGGGAAAGAACCTTTAATTCTATCAAACGTGAAAGCAAGCTGCGGGTGTACTGTGCCTACCTGGCCAAAAGAGCCAATCCTTCCGGGAAAGGAATCGCAAATCATTGCTACCTATAACACACAAGGCAGAGTGGGAGGATTTACAAAAACCATCACTATAGAATCAAATGCTAACGAACCTGCAAAGGTGGTTACCATAAAAGGTGAGGTTATAAAAGCAGAAGATGACAAAAGCATTCCTTATGCTGCACCATCACTTCTGAGTCCTAAAAACTAATATCAGAAAACTTGATAAAAAAAACTCCGGCTTTTCAGTCGGAGTTTTTTGTTTTTGGATAACCGCTTTCAGCAACCCCAAAACAGTATATTTCAGAAATAAAGATTAACCCGCTATATTGCCATTAATGAATATTGCTCAAGGGAAAAAAATCTATTTCATTTCTGACTTGCATTTAGGAACACCGAATGCTGTGGCAAGCCGTGAACGCGAAGAAAAGTTCGTTCAATGGATGAAGATGGCTATTGAAGACGCTGCTGAAATTTTTATTGTGGGCGATTTGTTTGATTTCTGGCATGAGTATAAAACAGTTGTGCCGAAAGGATTTATAAGAGCTCAGGCTGCCATTGCAGATGCCGCAGACAAGGGAATTAAAGTTTCACTCTTTACCGGAAATCACGATATGTGGCAGAAAAATTACTTTGCTGAAGAGCTTGGAGTTGAGATTTTTCATGAACCGGTAGAGCGAATATGGAATGAAAAAAAATTCTTTGTCGGTCATGGTGATGGACTAGGACCTGGGGATCATGGCTATAAATTCATTAAAAAAGTTTTCCGCAATCCGCTCTGTCAGTTTCTTTTCCGTTGGCTTCACCCTGATATTGGGATGAAAATAGCCAACTACTTTTCCTATAAAAGTCGCTTTGCGAATGGCGCTATTCCTACAGAAACTTTTTTGGGTGAAGACAGAGAATGGCTGATTCAATACATCAAAAGCGAGGTGCTCCCCAAACAGCAATTCGATTATTTCATCTTTGGCCACAGGCATTTGCCTATAGAACAACAAATTGGAAGTAGCCTTTATATCAATTTGGGTGATTGGATTTCGTATTTTAGTTATGCCGTTTTTGATGGCACAAAACTTGAGCTAAAATATTTTAAAGATTCCCATTGAATAAAAATCGCAAATATCCTGTTTTGATACTGTTAGCAACTTCGCTACTTCTTATGAGCTCTAGCGGTGATGTGCAGTATTTTACTCCTAAAAAAAATATTGCATTTAAAGCTCAGCAAATCATTGCGGATCATATAGGATTTTACTATCTGGTCACACGAGATAAAGTTCAAAAAGTACATTATAATGACAGTCTGACTCAGTTTCACCAGCGTCAGAATATTGGAGCTATTACAACAGTAGACGTCTCTAACCCAATGAAGACCATTCTCTATTATCGAGATTACAGGAAAGTAGAAATTTTAGATACATGGATGTCGATGATTCGAGAAATAGACTTGGACGAATATGGCTACATGCAGGTAAGCGCGGTATGCGGCTCCTCTACAAATGGTATCTGGCTTTATGATGAAAACTCTGCGCAGCTAAAAAGAATAAATGATGGCGGAGAACTTGTGCTGCAAAGTGTTTCTTCCCGACAGAGTATGAATAAAGTGCTGCACGTGAGCTACCTGCTTGAAAAAAACGCAAAAGTATATGTTGCAGATCCTGAAATAGGAATAGTTCTGTTTGATATGTTTGGCTCCTATATTAAAACATTGCCTATCAGAGGCATTCAGAAATTCTCAATATTTGCCGACCAGATTGTATTTTTTAATGCAGGCAAAATATACAATTACAATCCGCTGACACTGGAAACCAAAGAACTCATTTTGCCTGATTCCACGGTAACTGACGCTGCTTTGCTGAAAAACAAACTAGTTACTATAGGTAGCGATTCTGTAAGAATATACACCTACAAATAGCAATCCTGATACTTTAGCCGATTTTATTAAATTCGCTGCTCTTTTGCCATAGATATGTTTGAACAAATAGAAAACCTCAGAGGACGTTTTATAGAGCTCGGAAAGATGATTTCCGACCCGGCTATTATTACCGATATGAAAAGGTATAAGCAGCTTAACAAAGAGTACCGCGAACTTGAAACCATACTTATTGTCTATGATAAATACCGCGCAGTTTTATCAAATATAGACAACAATAAAAGCATACTAGAAACAGAAGCTGATGAAGAATTCAGAGAGTTAGCAAAAGGCGATTTAATATTTCAGGAAACAGAAAAAGAGAAATATGAAGAAGAGCTAAAGGCGCTTCTTGTACCAAAAGAACCGGAAGATGAGCGCAATGTGATGCTTGAAATCAGGGCAGGAACAGGCGGAGATGAAGCAGCAATTTTTGTGGGAGACCTGAGCAGAATGTACACACGCTATTGCGAAACTATCGGATGGCAGGTAACTTTGATTGATTCCAACGAAGGAAGCGCAGGAGGATTTAAAGAAGTAGTGTTGGATATTAAAGGCGAAAATGTTTATGGCAAAATAAAGTTTGAATCGGGAGTGCATCGTGTGCAGCGTATTCCGCTAACTGAAGCGAAAGGTAGAGTGCATACTTCGGCTGTATCTGTAGCAGTATTGCCGGAAGCAGATGAAGTGGAAGTGGATATCAACGAAGCAGATATAAAAATGGATGTGTTCCGTGCATCGGGTGCAGGCGGGCAGCACGTAAACAGAACAGAATCTGCTGTGCGTTTAACGCATCTTCCTACAGGAACAGTAGTGGCTTGTCAAGCAGAGCGCTCGCAGCACAAAAATCGCGAGACAGCCATGAAAATGCTTAAGACCAGAATCTATGAAACAGCGGTTCGCAAACACGAAGACGAAATAGCATCGCGAAGAAAAACGTTGGTTTCTACAGGAGACCGCTCCGCAAAAATCAGAACATACAATTATCCTCAGGGACGAATTACAGACCACAGAATAAATTTATCTATTTATAATCTTGAAGCTTTCATGAATGGTGATATTGGTGAAATGCTGGAGCAATTATCTTTAGCTGAACAAACTGAAAAACTGAAAGAGGGAGGAATTCTCTCTTAATTAATTAGCAAAGTATGGCAAGTTTCAGATTCAGAAAAGAACCAACTTAAACAAGCGGCTTAAGGGAGCAAAAATTTTGTCCACTTTTTTCTAGGAATTCCATGAGGATGATAATAACTTTTTTTACACCGGATCCACATCAATAGAATACCTTACCGACTTAAATTCCTTTTGCGATATCGTCTGATCAAGAATTGCTCTAATCGTTCTTTTTGCAGCACTTAAGTCTTTAATGTTTTGATTGGATTTGATGAGTATATCTTTCAGATAAAAATTATTGATTCGGATAATGAAAGGGCTGGATGGCCCAAGCACCTCAAACAGATTAGCTCGCCTGAGTTCATTGGCAAAATACAGTGACGCTTTTTCCACAGTGAGTATTTGCTTATCAGAAATTCTGATTTGAATCATCCGCACAAATGGCGGATAGTGAAACTCCCTTCTGTGTTCCAGTTCCTGCTCATACATTTTGGTATAATCATTCGCCTGCACACATTCGATTACAAAATTTTCTTTCTGGTTGGTCTGAATGATTACTTTGCCTTTGCCGTCCTTTCTGCCTGCCCTGCCGCTCACCTGAGTCATCAGCTGAAAAGCCCGCTCTGCCGATTTGTAACCAAGCTGAAATAGCAACGCATCTGCTTTCAAAACGCCCACCAAATTCACATGTTCGAAATCAAGCCCTTTTGAAACCATCTGAGTACCCACCAGTATATCTACTTCTCTGTTTTCAAATGCAGCAATAATGTTTTCATGAGCATGTTTGCCGCGAGCAGAATCCAAATCGAGCCGGCTCACACGAGCTGTCGGAAAAAGTTCTGTTACAATCTCTTCAATTTTCTCCGTACCCATTCCCACAATATCTAAATCTGCGGTGCCGCATGATACACAGTGATTCACTACTTTTTCCTGATAGCCGCAATAGTGGCAGATAAGTTTGTGTTGAAACTTGTGATATGTAAGCGACACATCACAGTTTTTGCATTTATAAACATGAGCACAGGTTCTGCAAACCTGATAATTTGAAAAGCCTCTTCGGTTATGAAAGAGAATAACCTGCTTGCGCTCTTTGAGTTGCTGATTGATAGCCGCTACCAATTCATCTGAAAACAAATCATCAGCGGGTAGCTGATTGCTTTTGCGTTGCATGGTCACCACATCTATCTCTGGCATGGCAATATTCTCGAAACGCTGATTGAGTTTCACAAAGCCAAACTTATTTTTCTCGGCATTATAAACACTCTCCAAAGAAGGCGTAGCAGAACCCAGTAAAACTTTCGCGCCAAATTTAGAAGCCAGATAAATGGCACAATCACGTGCATGATAGCGAGGCGATGGGTCTGTTTGTTTGTAAGAACTATCATGCTCTTCATCTACCACTATCAAACCCAAATCGGAAAACGGGAGAAAAATTCCTGAACGTGCCGCAACAATTATTTTGTATTCATTGAGCAGCATTTTGTTCCATATTTCCACACGCTCATGCTGACTAAATTTAGAATGATACACCCCAAGTGTTTCGCCAAAATGACCTTTAAGCCTGTTGATGATTTGTGCGGTAAGCGCAATCTCAGGCAAAAGAAACAGGGCTTGTTTCCCTGCAGCTATAGTTTCCTGAATCAGCTTGGTATAAATTTCTGTTTTCCCGCTACCAGTAACGCCCTGTAGCAGCACCACTTGCTTCTCCTGAAACTGCTCCTTGATACCATTCAACACTCTAGTCTGTTCATCGCTGAGCGCAATAGAAGCCTTTTCATCTTTTATGAAAGTACCGAGTCGCGAAACCTCCGCTTTGAAAGGAATCAGAAAACCTTTCTCCGCCAAACCGTTAAATACAGCACTGCCGAGTTTAGTTTTTTCCAGCAAATCAGATTTCTTGATGTATTTATTCTTTTTTGAAAGCGCAATAAATCCAATCAGCAACTCAGCCTGCTTTAGCGCGCGCGATAATTCATCAAAAGCCTTTTCAAGATTTTCTTCTACAGCCAAATCCTCATTTAGCCTTACAAAAGTTTCTGTCTTGCTTTTGTATTTCACCTTCAGGTCTTCTGCCGTTGCTGCAATACCCGAAGCCAATAAAATCTTTATTGATTTATAAACAGATTTACTTTCCAAACCTTGCTGAATCTGAGGAATAGTAAGCTCATTCTGTGCTTTCAGCATTTGCACTATTTGAAAAGACTGGTCATCTAAAAAATCGAAATCGCCCTCATAACTGTCATTCAAAACAATCTTTGTCTCACTGCTCATCTTCATGCCAGATGGCAAGGCAAGCTCCAAAACCTCACCTTCCGTAGCGAGATAATATTGCGCTATCCATTTCCAGAAATCTATCTGAGATTGAAGCACAACAGGCTCTTCATCAGCAATAGAATCAATCAATTTTGGCTCTACTGCGGGTTTTCTGTAATGAATTTCTGCAACAATAGCGGAGTAAAATTTATTCCTCCCAAACTGAACTATCACACGATGCCCCACTTTTACAATGCCCACCAAATCCACAGGCACAGCATAAGCGTATCGCTGCGGTAATGCAAGCGGCAATAAAACATCAGCATAAGTTACTGCGGATTTCATTGCGGAAATATAGGCAGTATTATCGGGAAATACAGCGCAGATTTTTTTAGTTTCTGAAACTTAGGCAGTCTTCAACTGTAGCTTTTATAACTCCGTAACTTCTTTGTAAAATACAACTCCAATTACTGTCCAGCTAACCCATGTAAGGACTGTTAGCCCGAGCGCAACCAAAGGAAACCAAAATGCAATGAGGCAAATCAAAGAGTATAATACAAATCCTGCATAACAATACTTCAAGCCATCTTTAAGACTTTCCACAGCTAAGTCATTAATTGCAAGCTGCTTTGGTGTCATTGTTGCTTTGAACAAAACTATCCAGCAAAAATTATGGAACAGGCTTACGAAGCTGTATACTATGATAGCAGGCTTATAGAATTCGGTGTCAACAAAATCTGCCATCAATGCTGTTGGGAAAGGTAAAACCACAATGGAAAGCAAGAACAATCCGTTTGCATAAATGAACTTGTTTGATGTTTTATTGAGGTATTTAAATAGACTGTGATGGTTTACCCAAGCAACGAGAATAGTTCCAAAACTGAGAATAAATGCAAAATAAGAAGGCCATTTGTGAGCTAGCACAGACCAGAGTTCAGCCACAGTATGTACATCTTCATGCTTCGGCACTTTGATTTCGATTACCAGTAGTGTAATGGCAATAGCAATTACACCATCGCAAAAAGTTTCGAGTCTGGTGTTGGGGTTTTGTGCTGACATAATGTTTTTCTTGGTTTGCTTAAATGTAGCTTTTATGTTTGGATTCAAACGTCATTTCGATAAATCATTCTTATGATTTGAGAAATCTCGCGAATTGAATTTGAGATTTCTCGCTCGCGGACTCGCATCGAAATGACAATTATGTATGATTAAGCACTCTGTCTAATATCCTTCACCATCATTTGTAAAGACTTTTGTCCCTGCCATTCGTTTTCATCTATTTGATAAACCACATCAATTGCTCCGCTTTTCAGCAATTCAAATTTATGTGCCAAATCAAAACCGATTCCTGAAATAGTAATTCCGTTTTGACGTAGTGAAAATTTCACATGCTTATCTTTTACAATTTTGCTCCAGCCTGAATCAGCTACATTTTTTGTAACGAAAACAGGTTTCATGTTATCAGGACCAAATGGTGCAAAGCGATTAACCAGATTATAAAATGAATTATTGATGTCCGAAAAATTTATTTCAGCATCAATTTCAATTTCAGGAATCAGCTGGTCTTCGGTGATTGTTGCGCTTACGATTGTTTCAAACGCAATTTTGAAATCAGTAACTTTTTCAGGAAGCATTGTAAGTCCTGCAGCAAATTTGTGTCCACCAAACTGAATCAGATGATTGCGACATTCATAAATGGCCTCATACAAATCAAAGCCCTTCACCGAACGCGCAGAGCCTGTTACTTTCCCCTCGTGCTCGGTGAGTACAATTGTCGGTCGGTAATAATGCTCCGTAAGTCGAGATGCCACGATACCAATCACACCTTTGTGCCAGCCATCGTTAAAAACTACTGTTGTGCGCAGTGATTCATTGTGAGGATTATTCTGCAACATTTCCAAAGCATGAGCAGTGATTTCTTTATCAGCTTCCTGACGGTCTTTGTTCATGTTGTGCAACTCCATCGCCTGATTCGCGTGGCTCAAATCATCAGAATCTGCAATGAGTAGTTTCACCGACTGAGTGGCATCGTCCATTCTTCCCGCTGCGTTGATGCGTGGACCAATATAGAAGACCACATCCGAAACATCGTAAGCTTTTTCGATTCCAATCAGCTTCATCAAATGCTTAAACCCTGGAAGCGGATTTTCATTCAATTTCTTAAGACCGTGATATTCCAAAATCCGGTTTTCACCGGAAATAGAAACAATGTCAGAAGCAATACTCACAGCCACTAAATCGAGTAAATCCAGATAAGTCTTTTCCGGGAGATTGAAATGCGATGCTAATGCCTGAGCTAATTTGAAGCCCACACCGCAGCCGCTGAGTTCTTTGAACGGATAGTTGCAATCTTTTCTTTTAGGGTCTAAAACTGCAATAGCTTTAGGCAATTCTTCACCCGGATTGTGATGGTCGCAAATGATAAAATCAATTCCCTTTTCATTGGCATAATCAATTTTATCAACTGATTTGATACCGCAATCTAGGGCAATAATCAATGAGAAATCATTTTCAGTTGCATAGTCTATTCCCAAAGTAGAAATTCCGTAACCCTCTTTGTAACGGTTGGGAATGTAATATTCGGTATTAGGATAAAACTGACGGAAAAATAAAGTCATGAGTGAAACGGAAGTAGTTCCGTCAACATCATAATCTCCGTAAATCAGCATTTTTTCGTTGGAAGTAATTGCCTTTTCGATTCTTGCAACAGCCTTGTCCATATCTTTCATCCGATAGGGATCATGTAATAAAGAAAGTTCAGGAACAAAAAAAGATTTCGATGAATCGAAAGATTCAATTCCTCTTTCCACCAGCAAACGGCAAAGAGCAGGATGAATTCTAAGCGATTGCTGCAATTCAGCTACTTTAGCCTCATCTGCTTGTTTTAATGTCCAGCGCTTTTGTTTCATGAATTTGCGTTACTAAAACGCAATAATAACTATTTCACCACCGAAACTTTCCTGAAAGAGCTCCTTTTATTTCCATTGCTTAGCTGCAATAAATAAACACCTTCTGAAAGCTGACTTAAATCAATTGAAGCAATTTTTCCAGTAATTATCTGTGATGAAATAAGTCTTGCCTGAATGTCAAAGAGCTCAAGCGTTGAGGGATAGACTGAGGAAACAATATTGAGTTTGGCTTTTGCAGGATTGGGAAATGTTTCAAAAAATAGCTGTTCGCTAACATCCTCAATACTATTATCCACAGACATATTTACTATGGTATCAATTCTGCATCCATATTGATTGATAACAGACAGCGTATGCAGACCAGGAATCAGTGTAGAAAAATTTCCGCTAATTTGTGGTGTTGCATTATCCAGAGAGAAATACAAACTGTCATTGCCCGCAGCCGCTGAAACGATAAAATTTCCGGCATTGCCTGAAGCTATAGGAATGGTAGTAATAGCTGAAAACTGAATGGGTTGCGGATAATCAAAAAAGAAACTCTTTTGAATCTGACAATGTGTATTATCAGAAATGGTAACGGTATAAATACCCTCAGTCAAATTATTTATGGTTGCAGTTGTATCTCCATTCGACCACTGGAAATTAAGGTTTAATAAAGAAGATGAAATCGACACTGCCCCAGTAGGTGAATCCGCACAGGCTATATCACTTTTTTGAGTAGTTACACTAAATGAACATGAATCGCAATTGAAACTCAGTTCATTCAAAAATGTTCGGTACAAATTCAACCTGCCATTAGATAAAGCCTTATTGTTCATCCCTCTCGTTCTCGTTACTCCTTCCAGCAAATACTTTCGGAACTGCAATGAAACAGAATCGGGTTTTGTAAAATAATCATCAATCAGTTTGGGACAAGCTAAAGCATACATCGCACCAATGGCACCCGTAACATGAGGCGAGGCCATGGAAGTGCCGGATAGTGTCCCATATTGATTTCCTGTGAAAGTGCCATAAACAGCTGTTCCGGGCGCTCCTAAGTCAATGGTGTTTTTACCATAAGCAGCACTACCGTTTTTTGCATCAATGCGCGTTGTATTTGTCAATGAAATCAAATAATTACTGGGACATGAAGTGGGCACATCACCTACAGCATCGACATCGACACTCGAATTTGGCCCCGATGCTGCTGTAAGTATTCCATACTTGCCAAGCGAGTCATACATAGCACACCATATAGGATAATTAGCAGGATTTGCACCAAAATTTCCAACTCCAAATGAAGCGTTAGTAGCTACAATAAATGCTCCTTTTGCACCATTCGTTGCATCGTATAGCGAGCGCATATTTACCACATAATCATAGGCTCTCACCACTTCAGATTCCAACTCAGAAGAACCGCAAACGGGTAACACCTTAAAGCCCGGAGCTACTCCTGAAATACCTAATCCATTATTTCCTTTTGCAGCTGCTATCCCTGACACATGCATACTGTGATTATCACCACCGCTTACAAAACCATTATTATCAAAAGCATTCCAACCACTATAATCATCAATATATCCGTTACCATCATCATCTATTCCATTGCTGTCAACTTCATTGTGATTTATAAAATAATTTATATCCTCATGATTCAGATCAAATGAAACTTCAACAATGGCAAGCACAATTGTATCGCCCGAAGCTGTGGTAATTCTGTTTGGCAAAAGTGGCCAAGCCTCAGTAGCCTGAATATCTGCACCCTCCACTCCTCCTGCTGAACCATCATTCAGTAAATTCCACTGAAAAGAAAAATAGGGATCATTGGGAATGAAACTCCTTGAAGTAACTCTGTGATTATATTGCATGCGCTGAATGGAATTAATATGAGCGAGTTCTGCAATGTCAGATTCAGTAATTGCGGCATTCTTTTCAATTAAAAAAATATTCATTCTTTTTGAAAGACATGACTTAACTATAAAGCCATTTGATGAAAACCGCTCTGGCAAATTATTTCCTGCGTGAAGCTGCACAATCAACTGATTAGTAACAGCAAATTCATCTTGAGTGATCTGCGCAAACATGGAATGAATTTGCCCGCAAAGGAGCAAAGTCATCAACAACATTTTTCTTTTCAAAAAAATCATAATCCTTTTTCTTTCAACCATTCTTCTGCCAGTTTCAAAACAGAAGCTGATTCCCATTGGTTTTCTATATCATGAAGATGCATAATCTTATCGAGAAGTTCGCTTTGCTCTTTACTTTTTGACAATGCTGTGGCATAAGGCAACTTGCTAAAAGTTACCATGCTGTATAAAGTCATGAATCTTTCTGGAAAATGAGCAGCAATTCGCTTCTCAATCTTGGTTCGCAATTGAAAATCAGGACGCGCAGAAAGGTCACGCATTTCGATATAATTGTATAAAGCCAGATTCGCTATTGCATCAGCATTGGGCTTTCTGGATTGCTGATAGGCTTCCAGCCATTCCTCCTGATTTGAGTTTTCTACCAACAATTCAAACAAAACATTCACATCCTCAAATCCGCAATTCATTCCTTGACCATAGAAAGGCACAATAGCGTGAGCCGCATCACCAATCAAAGCAAAGTTATTATGCACCCAGGGATAGCAGCGCATAGTAACCAAAGAGGAAGTAGGATTTTTCTTAAAGTCTCTTACTAAATCAGGCATGAGTTTGAAAGCAGAAGGGAAATGAGTGCTGAAATATTTTTCTATATCTGCATCAGTTTTAATAGAATCAAAACCATTTGCCCCATCATAAGACGCAAATAAAGTACATGTAAAACTACCATCAGTATTAGGCAAAGCAATCATCATAAAACTTTGACGCGGCCATATATGCAAAGCATTTTTTTCTAACTGCCATTGCCCGGCTGCATCCTCAGGTATGTGTAACTCCTTGTATGCATAAGGCTCATAGGTCTGTGAAAAATTGAAGTTATGTGTTCGCTGCATGGCATATCGCAATTCGCTGAAAGCACCATCAGACCCAAATGTAAGCCCTACCTGCTGAGTGGTCAATGCTCCGGTCTTTGTATTTCTGAAGCTAACCGTACTATTTTCAAAATCAACAGCCTCGCAACGCTGATTGAAAAAGAAATCTGTATGATTAAATTCATCGGCTTCAGCAATCATGATTTTGTTTAAATCACCACGAGAAACGGAATAAATTGCCTGATTATCATCGCCATAGGGTATAAAATTTGTAGTGCCGTCTAAATGATGAATCATACGCCCCTTCATAGGAATAGCAATAGGTCGCACTTTTTCTGCAAGCCCTATTTTTTCCAGTGCGCGCCACCCCCTGTCGCTCAATGCCAAATTAATCGACCTTCCTCTTTCAGCATCATTTCCGCGCGGGTCGCTGCGCCTCTCAAATATCTGAACACTATGCCCATTTTTCGAAAGAAAACAAGCCAGAATTGACCCTACCAGACCTCCGCCAATTAATGTTGTTTGTTTCATATCTATTTATTTAATTTAAACCGAGACAAAATAAATAAACCATCCGATGATTTATTAGTTTTGTGGCCTAACTAAAAATATAATTTATGTCATTGGAGGAAAAGATAAATACTGATTTAAAGGCGGCCATGATGGCTAAAGACCAGGTAGCCATGAGATCTTTGAGAGGAATAAAAGCGGCAATTTTAAATGCCAAGACAGAAAAAGGCGCTTCAGGCGAACTCACTACAGAAAAAGAAATACAGCTTTTAACCAAAATGGTAAAACAGCGAAAAGAGTCTATCGAAATTTTTGAGCAACAGGGAAGAGCAGATTTAGCTACTACAGAAAAAGAAGAAGTAGCTATCATTGAAAAATTCCTACCTGCTCAAATGTCTGAAGCTGAGATCAGAGAGGCTATCTCAAAAATAATAGCTGAAACTGGAGCTACGTCAGCCAAAGAAATGGGGAAAGTTATGGGAGCTGCATCAAAACAATTGGCAGGAAAAGCTGACAATAAATTGGTATCTCAAATCGTTAAAGAGTTATTACCTCAATAATTTTTAGTTGTGATTTTTGACATTGTATTTTTGGTATTTATCGGAGTAGCATTTTGGTGGGGCTATACTAAAGGCATCATCTATTCGCTATTTTCATTGGCAGGATATTTTGCAGGAATTTTCGCAGCGTTGAAATTCTCCTACATCATTGTGAAATATCTGAAACAATTCATGGATTTGAGTCCAAAGATTTTATCCATTATCGCTTTCAGTCTGGTTTTTATGTTCATCATACTGCTAGTCAGGCTACTAGCCTGGGTGTTGGAGCAAGTGCTTAAATCATTTTCACTCAATATTACCAATCAGCTTATTGGCGGGGGCATTCATGCCATGATCGGGCTTTATATTTTGTGTGTATTAGTATGGTTTGGCAATAAATGGAATATGCTTCCTCTGTCTGAAAAAAATACATCGCATGTATATGGATATATTGAAAATCTTGCTCCAGATGTGATGAATACTACCGGAAGCGTAATCCCTGTAATGAAAACAACTTTCAGCGAATATCAGTCGCTGCTCACTGAAGAAGGTAAAGCAGAAGATGAAAATACTGCTGATTGATAACTATGATTCCTTCACATACAATCTCTATGATTACATTTGGCAAAACAATGTAGCCTGCGATGTAGTGAAAAATGATGTATCGTTAGATTCCATCGATTTCGAAGCGTATGCCGGAATAGTAATTTCTCCGGGACCAAAAACACCAAAGGAAGCCGGAATCACTAATGAAATTTTAAAAAAGTTTTTTGATATAAAACCTATTCTCGGAATTTGTCTGGGGCATCAGGCTGCGGGAGTATTATTTAAAGCGGAACTAGTGAAAGCCAAAAAACCCATGCACGGTAAAACAAGTTTAGTCCAATTATCGAAGCATTATTTATTTGATGAAATAGGCAGTGAAACAGAGGTAATGCGTTATCATTCATTAGTATTACAGAATATCAAAAAACCATTAAATGTTATTGCTGAAACAAATGAAAAGGAAGTGATGGCCATATCACATGACAATGGGTTATTGTGTGGTATTCAGTTTCATCTTGAATCGATTCTTTCGCCTGATGGATTCAGAATAATATGCAACTGGATAAAGCATGTTAAAAACTTAACATTGAAACGTTAAATAGTTGGTGGGAAAATCTATTTTTGATACAATTGATTTGGATGTCGTTACAAATAAAAGAAGAAAACGGTTTTAAGTATGTGGAAGTAGGATCTGGTCCTATAATCATGAATCTTCATGGACTATTTGGAGCCTTGAGCAATTTCAAAGATGTTACAGATTATTTCAGCAAACACTACACTGTAGTCATTCCAATTTTGCCTCTATACAGCCTTGAACTTGATAAAACAAGTGTGACAGGCATGGTTGATTATGTGGATGCCTTTATTGAATATAAAGGATACAAAGATGTGAACCTCATTGGCAATTCACTGGGTGGACACATTGCATTACTATATACCCTGCGAAAGCAAGAGAAAGTAAAGAGTATGACGCTCACTGCCAGCTCAGGACTTTTCGAGAGTTCACTTGGCGACCAATATCCCAGAAAAAGTGATAAAGAATATATCAAAAGAAAAACAGCAGAGACTTTTTACAATCCTGCTTTAGCAACAGATGAATTGGTAGAAGAAGTATACAGTATTGTAAATACAAGAGAAAAGGCAATCAGAGTTATTGTTATTGCAAAATCAGCAGTGAGACACAACCTTAGAGATGAATTGCATCAAATTACTATTCCCTGCAATTTGATTTGGGGAATGAATGATACTATCACACCTCCTTTTGTAGGAGAAGAGTTTCACAAGTTGCTTCAAAATTCAGAACTCACTTTGTTAGATGAATGCGGACATGCCCCAATGATGGAGCTGCCTCAAGAGTTTAATGATTGTATGGGTCGTTTTCTGAACAAAGTTTACCAAAGCTCTTAAACATTTATACAACCATAGACGTACAAAAATATATGAGAGCCGGAGAAATAGCATCTAATGTAATGAAGCCCCTTAACTCAAACGGAACAGGCGAGCAAGCTATTGTTGCCATGCATGAATACAACCTAAACCAAATGCCGGTAACTGATGGCGGCAACTATTTTGGAATTATTTCACTGGAAGAAATCACTTCGCTCAAACATCTTAATGATCCTATCATTCAGATTCACACTTCGTTGAAAAGACCTTTCGTGTTGGAATCTTCTCATTTATTTGATGTAATGAAGGCCGCACTGGAGTTTAATGTGAAAATTATACCTGTACTTTCTGATCAGACAAACGAATACATGGGAGTTATTTCTGCGGAGAGTTGCCTGAAAGCATTTTCAGAACTCAACTCAATAGTGGATGAAGGAGGTATCATTGAAGTATCGGTTCCTATAAATAATTTCGCCTTAAATGAAATCATAAGAATCGTTGAAAATAATGACGTACGGGTTTTAGCCTGCTACACAAACATTGATCATAAAAACGGTAAAGTAGAAATTACTATAAAAACAAACTCTAACGATTTAGCAGCAGTCATAGCCGCTTTTGAACGACATGGGCTTGAAATCAAAGACTTCTTTCACGAACAGGAATACACTGAAAATCTTAAAGACCGATATGACGCATTGATGCGATTTATCAATGTATAAACGCGGAAATTATTTTTTTGCAAGCCACTGATTATATCTTTCTTCAGCTACTTCCCAGTTCAGCACTTCCCAAAATCCTTTTATATAATCTACTCTCTTATTTTGGTACTTGAGATAATAGGCATGCTCCCAAACATCTAGCCCCAGAACCGGAAAGCCTTTCTGCGAAACGATTTGACTCATCAATGGATTATCCTGATTAGGAGTAGATGAAACAAACAATTGATTCTCCTTATCTAAACTTAACCATGCCCAACCGGAACCAAATCTGTTCTTTGATTCATTAGCAAAAAGCTCTTTGAATTTATAGAATGAGCCAAATTTCGCGTCGATAGCTTTCGCCAAATTGCCAACTGGCACACGAGATTTAGAAGGAAACAATAATTTCCAGAATAAAGTATGATTATAGTGTCCGCCACCATTATTTCTGATAGCGGTATCATTTTCTTTAATGGCAGATAAAACATCTTCAATAATTATGCCTTTAAGTTTTGAATCTTTAAGGGCATCATTCAGATTTTTCACATAAGCTGCATGATGTTTGGTAAGATGAATCTCCATTGTTTTAGCATCTATATTCGGCTCCAATGCATCGTACGC
Source organism: Bacteroidota bacterium (assembly GCA_947461105.1). Classification (GTDB taxonomy): domain Bacteria; phylum Bacteroidota; class Bacteroidia; order Chitinophagales; family LD1; genus CALAYL01. The sequence goes on from CANHIG010000002.1 coordinate 45,204, forward strand.
AAAACCTAATTCAGGCAGCTTAAATCCATCTTTTCCACTATCTAGTGAAAGCGCAGCCGGAAACTTGGGTGCTGTTTTAGCAAATGACTTTGAGCTTACAGCTAATCCTACCGATATCAATGAAAGTGTTTTGAGAAATTCGCGCTTATTCATAATTGCCCTGAGAATTGTTCAAAGCTAAGTTAGCCATTTGAATGAACAATTTCCATGCAAAAAATTTAATTTGCAAAAATTATATGTAGAAGATGTAACGCAAAAAACTTCCTTACTGCTTCATCCTTGGATCAAGAGCATCGGTAAGTCCTTCGCCAATCAGGTTGAAGATAGTAACAGTAATAAAAATAGCGAAGCCCGGAAAAATTGCCAACCACCATGCCGGAACATAACTGCGTGCTGCAGATAACAGACTGCCCCAGGTTACCTGCTCAGGAGCTACCCCAATTCCAAGAAACGAAAGACTTGATTCTGTAAGGATGGCTCCTGCCACTCCAAATGCAATAGTAATCAACACAGAGGTCAGTGAGTTTGGAATAGCATGTTTGAAAATAATTCGCGCTTCGCTTAATCCCATTGCCTGTGCGGCTTCTATAAATTCCAAACTACGCACTTTCAGTAATTCGGCTCTCACATATTTTGCGATACCGGTCCATCCTAAAAATCCAATAACTATCATGGTGATGAAGATGGAAGGCTTATTCATGATAGCACAGATAGAAAGAATCAAAAGAATTGTGGGTACAGAAACCATCACCTCTATCAAACGTGAAATCAAAATATCCATAGGGATACTGATTTGCTTGCCTAGAAAAGGAACTTTTTTCAGCACTATACTGAGCAAGTTCGGGATAATCATAATTACTGTAAAAATCACAAAGCTTATTACCAGCTCTATGATAAACTTGCCGATGTTTTCTGAAAGAGCATCAGATAGAGCATAGCTTCTCGCCATAAAAGCATAGAAAACAGCCAGACAAAGAAATAGCAGATTGAGGTATAAACGCACCCTACTCATTTTTAATTTTGTATCGCCAAAATATCCCGCCATTGCGCCTAAAACAATTCCGATTATTACAGCAATAGACATAGAAATCACACCCACCATCATTGCTACTCTGGTTCCCTGAATCATACCGCTCATCACATCTCTGCCCAGTTTATCTGTTCCCAGAAAATGTTTAAACTTAAACGAAGGAACATCCTGCTCATCAAAAGGACCTTTGAAGTCTGCATTTTTCAAATCCATAAACTGCGGGGAATACGGAATCAATGACAGAACAGCCCAGTCGTATTTTAAAGCATGCCAATCTACATTGGCTAAATCTGTGTGCCATTTAGAAATACCCAAGCTCACGCCATAGCTGTTCATTACAGGGAAATAGGTATTGCCTTTATAGCTGCATGCAATTGGTAAATCATTTGCAATAAAGTCTGCGAAAACACCCACAAATATTACGATGTAAATAAAACGAAGCGACCATACCGCCATTCTGTTTTTCTTAAACTGTCTTTTTACAATGGCTGAATAGCTTTGATCTAAGGGAGCTGGAGCAGTTTGAATTTTATTTGTTGTTGCTGACATAAATCTTTTGAAATTATTTGTTGAAAGAAATTCTCGGGTCTACTACTGCATACAAAATATCGGCTACTAAATTTCCAACCAAAGTCAAAATAGCTGAAAGAAGCATCACCGTAAACACCATCGGATAATCTCGTGCAATCAAGCCTTCAAATGAAAGCTTACCCATGCCCGGAATAGCAAAAATATTTTCAATGATAAATGCTCCTGCGATAGCTGATGGAAATATGCTGGCAAAAATGGTGATAATAGGAATCAGTGAATTGCGGAACGCATGTTTCCAAATAATTTTGTTGTCTGGCAGTCCTTTCGCTTTTGCAGTTCGTATATAATCCTGACGCAACACAGCCTGAACACCTCCGCGCATTTGACGCGACAAATATGCCCACGAGCCATAAGTAAGGCAGATAATCGGAAGGATAATATGCACAGCTCTCTCAATAAAAATATCCATCGCGCTCATAGTGTCATCCACCTCACCTAAACCGAAAGTTGGAAAGAAATTCATGCCATATTCATCAGTAGTGAGAAAAGTAATCAGCAAGGTAGCTATCCAGAACACTGGCAGTGAGTTGAGCAAAAACAAAATAAAAGTAACCACATTATCTGCTACACTTCCTTTCTTTCTGGCACTCCATACACCAAGCGGAATGGCTATAATATATGCCAGAAAAATACTGATTAAGTTGAGCATCAAAGTCCAGGGTAAAGCATCTTTCATTTTTGACCAGACAGGTCTTTTGTCCAGATAGGAGAATCCAAAATCTCCTCTGAGAAAGCCTTCACTTTGGTCAGGCTTTACTTCACCAAAGAAGTATGGCTTATCACCAAATAGCCAGCGGTGAAACTGATTATTTAATCCGTAAAAATGAATTACAGGAATATAGTTCTTTGCAGTGGTAGCTGTATTTTTCACTTCATTATAAGATGCCTCAAGCACATTTAACTTTTCAGCAACATGCTGAAAGGAATGAGACATTGACGCTGCCTTTTTCATAACATTAATAGAAGCGGTGATTTCATCATCTTTATTCAACTGAAAAAGACTATTTACACTACTGTTGATTTCTCGGCTTGGTTCAAATGTGGAGGAGTCCTGCACTATAGTGTACATAGCGTATTGCACAGCCTTAATGTTGGCAAAGTATTTTTCAATCTTTGGCCAGTTACCATATTTCGATATAAGTCTGGAAAGATTTTCGCGCTCCGGCTTTTTGGTGTAGCGATAAAGAGTATCAGGCATTGCAGCATTCGACAAATCGAGATAAAAAGTAGGCAGATGTAGGCCCATCTTTTCCGCCATTGCTGCATAAGCTTTTTCCCCGGCAATTTTCTCGGTTGTTTGTCCAGCCTCGCCTCCATTGTCCTTGTTGCCTAATGCCAATTTCACCGGATCACCGGGAGCCATCTTGCTCAGCGCAAAGGTAACTAATGCGATAATGGCCAAAGTAGGGATAAAGTAGAAAAACCTCTTGAGTACGTATTTAAACATAATATTTTGCTATGTAGCCCAAAAATATGTTATTAAGTGTAACTATCTAATATTTTTTTCACCACAAAAAAGCCGCAAGTGAATCATCACTTACGGCTTAGCTTTATTTCTAATATATGGATTATTTACTCGGCTGCTACAGCTTTAAATTCGCTCAGGTTAAAGCCTGGATTAATCATAATCGGCTCCACTTCGAACTTCTTGCTGATAGCCATTCTGTTTTTAGGATAGAACATGAATACCACAGGTTGCTCGTCAGCCAGCATTTGCTGAAACTTTTTGTATAGCTCTACACGCTTATTCTCATCTAAAGTAGAACGCAATTCCTCTATTAATTTATCAGATTCCGCATTACCAAAGTTTGGATAGTTGCTACCTCCATTCACAGCAGATTTGGTATGCCATAATTGATACGGATCTGAAACTCTGGCCGGAATGGTCCAAGAACCCATATTCAATTCAAAATCAAACTTGTCCATTTCCTGAAGATACACAGTCCACTCACGCTCCACGATATTTACTTCTATACCCACTTTGGCCAGTTGGTCTTTGTACATCAAAGCCTGTTGCTTTGCTACATCATTTCCTGAAGGCAACTTAATATCCAAGGTGAACTTTGCTTTATTTTTATCTAAAAATCCATCACCATCTGTGTCTTTCCAACCTGCTTCTGCCAAAAGTGATTTAGATGTTTCGATATTGAAGTCAACAGGTTTGATATCTGTATTGATGAATTTACTTTGCACAGCATGCACAAAAGTATTAGCAGGGGTTCCTTCACCATTGCTGAGAGTTTTATTGATTTGGTCTCTGTCAATCGCATGAGCAATAGCTTTTCTGACTTTAATATCTTTCAACTTTTCCTTTCTCATATTAAATCCTAAATAGGAATATACTAAGGCATCTTTTCTAACCAGATTAAAAGCATCAGAAAACAATTTATTTTCCTCAAGCTCTTTGAAACGCTTAGCATCTACTCTGTCATAGGCAGTAAGTTGATTATCCTTAAGCGCTGTAAAGGCAGTGTTGTTATCAGGAATAATTTTGAAAACAATTTTTTCAGGGAAAGCCCAGAAATCTCTTTGAGCAGCATATTTATCGCCCCACCAGTTTGCCTTACGTTTTACCACTATCTCTTGACCAGTGGTCCAGTGGTCTAATTTATAAGCACCGAAACCCGAAATAAACGCAGTATCACGCTGATACTTTTCTGAATTAAATTCTTCAGCAAATTTAATGATATCTGGATTGCCTTTAAGCTTTTCTGCATTCGCCATCAAATCTTTCACTGTGAATTTCCTCATGATTTTAGCCGGATCATACACATATTCCGGAAGACAACGATAAAGTGCAAACTCTGTGATTTTGAAATATTTTTCCTTAGAGAAAACAGTGATTTTTCTGTTATTAGCTGAATCAACCTGTATGTCACCTAACCAAGAGTAGTATCCCTTCAAGTGTTCGCAGTTAGTCTTTGGATTCACAATTGATTTGATGGTAAAGATGTAATCATCAGCAGTTACAGGTGTTCCGTTATCCCAGGTAGCATCTTCTTTAAATTCAAATGAAATTTTCATACCACCGGCAAATTCACCTTCAGTAATTTCTTCCAGAAGTGGATCGCTTTTCAGTAACACATTAGTCAGCTCAAAAGAGTTAGGATCCATTCCCTGAATACCTCCAAAAATCAAATCATTTACGATAGATGCATTAGCAGAAGAGGAGTTGATTGGATTGAGCATATCCGGATCAGCAGATTCTCTGTATACAACTGTTCCTTTAGCGGTAGCTTTTCGCTTTCCCTTACATCCTGATAGAACAACCAAAGATGCAATGGCAAAAATGGCAATGAATTTTAATGAGTTTAGTTTCATGGTTTAAAAGTTGATTTAATGTATGGGTAAAAGTATAAAAATTAAGGAACAACAAAATTTTTGAATCTAACGCGCCAAAACGACTAGGATCATTGAAAATAGGTTAATACCTAAACTATTTGGAGTAGCTTGTGGTTTGAACGGAATATAATCAAAAGATATGCAAAAAGTACTGATCACAGGCGCAAGCGGACTAATCGGAAAAGAACTGATTTCAGAGCTGTTGAATCATGATTTTGAAGTAAACACTCTTACCCGAAAGAAGTTTGAGTGCAATAAAAAAGTGAAACAATTTCTTTGGAACATAGAGAAGGGGGGAATTGAAGAAAGAGCGTTTGACGGAGTTGCTACAATTATTCACCTTGCAGGAGCCGGAGTAGCAGATGAGAGTTGGACGGCAGTGCGAAAAAAAGAACTTTGGAATAGCAGAATCAATGCTACAAAACTGCTCTATCAAAAAATAGCCGCTCTGGAACATAGCAGTATAAAAAAGATTATCTCTGCTTCTGCAGTTGGGTTCTATGGTGACAGAGGCGCAACACTACTAACCGAAAAATCAAAGGCCGGCACCGGCTTTTTAGCAGACCTCTGTGTGGCTTGGGAGAAAGAAGCCGATGCCTTCTCGGCACTTGGTATTGAAGTTGCAAAAACGAGAATCGGAATAGTAATTTCAGAAAAAGGTGGCGCCTTACCTGAAATGATGAAGACCGTAAAATTTGGAGTGGGAGGCTATTTTGCAAAACCGGACTTATACTATCCCTGGATTCATATTTCAGACATTGTGAGTGCTTTTCGATTTTTGGCGGAACATGAAGAACTGAGTGGTGTATTTAACTTTACAGCTCCTAAACCTGTTACACATCAAAACCTAATGAAAGCTACGATTGCAGAATCAGGAAAATTTGCGTTGTTGGTTCCAGCCCCATCTTTTGCTTTGAAACTTGCTATGGGCGAAATGGCTGATATGCTTTTGAATAGTCAAAACTGCAGACCAAAGGCATTGCTTGATTCAGGATTTGAATTCAAATTCAGCGAAGTAGACAAGGCGATGAAAGATTGTTTTAAAACAGCTAAGGATTAAGAAAAATATATTCGTAAGTATAATTTCCTTGTTCACCTGCCAATGTGGAAGTCATGAGTGTGAAACCCTTTTTGCGCATTCTGTTCAGCACTTCTACAACGAGCTTTAAGTTTTCAGGTTCTGTCTTTTCAGAATAAGGCTGCAAGTCTATTTTCTCGCTATCGCCATTATCATAAGTAATCAATATCTGAGGAGCCATATAGGTATTGCCTACCGCGATATTTTTAGCACAATCTATCACTCTTATCAAAGCATATCCCTTCTGAGATTTAGCAGTGAAAGAGCAACCTACTATAATTAATATTGTTGCTATCCATTTCATGGTTGCAATTTAACTAAAAACGGAAATTAAGCTGAATGGTATATGAACGCGGAGGATTTGGCTTGGCAACTCTCACCGCAAAATCATTATTCAATACATTCTTGATGATGAAATTAGCAGAAATGTTTTTAGTGAATACCCCTCCGATTCTTAAATCCCATTGCCAGTCACCTTTCCCGTTTCTACTATTTCTAGCTTCACGCAAATCCGGAACCGCAAAATTAAACACCTCCGCTATATTTTGCATGTAGCTGTAATAAAAAACCGAAGTCCCGAGACGAACCCGTTTAAACAAAAGCGCGTCTACATCAAACTTGAAAGTATGGCGATTTCTATAACTAAGCAATGCCGTTTGGGTTAAAGAATCTGTTTTCACATAAGATTGAAAAGCCTTCTTAATTAGCCAACCTATATCATTGCTAGCAGCGGGCTTCGTTAAATCTACAGGTAAAAAATACGTGTACCCTCCCTGAAAACTTAAATCCACAGGGCCTATTGTTCCCTCGCCAACCAAGGCAAATTCCCATCCAAAAATCCTTGCTCTCGAAACATTTTTAGAACGGAAGTATCCGTTTACAGTTCCATCAATGTATTTAGCATATTCAATATCAAATTCAATCATTTGCTTAAATTGGTTGAAGAAGATGGCAGCATCGGCATATCCCCTCCAGTTTTTACCTATTGCAAAACTTCTTTTATATCCCAATTCTGCCGTAAAGCCTGACTCAGGCTTGATGGTAGGATTTGGCAAAATATGTAACACAGCTAAATCGTAGGTTACAAATCGCTCTGCAATACTACCATATCTGTATGCAGAACCAATACCAAACCTGATGTAGTTATATCGTTTAAACTGATAGTTGAGCCCAAGTCTAAGGATTGGCATTTTAAAAGTTTTGCCATTTTTCATATCTACTTCTATCGGCAATAATTTGAAGACACTATCCAAATTAAAGTATTCCAATCTCGCTCCCAATGTAGCAGAGAGGCCTTTCCAAGTTAAGTCGCCTTGAAGATAAACACCTCCCTGATTTCCCTTGTGCATACCAAGTGTATTATCCTGCATGGAAAAGTGAGTATTGTTAATTCCTACGAGAACCTTGAAGAAATTACCAAAATCGTGTCGGTATTGCAAGTCGGTGTAGAACTGATCAAACTTTGGCCTGCCGTTGGGGTCAGCAAGTGTTTGCTGATGAAACCACCTTGTTAACAATCGAACCTGATTGTTTCTCTTATCCATGTAGGTGATGCTGGGATCTATAGTGAGATAGAAGTAATTATAGTAAATGGAGACCCCGGGAGCTGCCTCATAAGGAGTTGCCATACCTTTCCAAAACATTTGGTCTGAATACTTGCGCCACATTGTTGAGCCCGCAAGGCCTAAAATCAGTCTGTTATTGAGTTTTGATGGCAGATATCTCAACTTAAAACTAAGTCTGGCTCTGCTATCACTTTCACTTCTTAAATGGCTTCTGGTTTGGTTTAAATTACCTCCGAAAGAGTATTCAAAATCTTTTATTTTTCTTCTGTGACCGAAGGTGATACCCACGGTATGTGGTTTATCCAAAAGTGGTATTGTATCTCCTGCCCACCATTTGTAAGAAGCCTTTGGAGGATTATCAAATAATTCCGTGTAAGTGGTAAAACTTGTATGAGGAGAGTCTGTCGGATTGGCAGTAGTCAATTGTATTACTCCATTTAATGCAGAAGACCCATACTGAACTGATGCTGCACCTTTAAGCACCTCGACCTGAGCAATATTTTCAAGAGGAACAAACTCCCATTTTATCTCTCCTCTGTCAGGTGTAATAAGCGGCATATCATCTATAACCATCATAACACGACTACCGCTTCCGTATGAGAATCCTCCGCCTCCTCTAATGGAAACAGAACCATCCATAGTAGTGACTCCGGGTACTTTATTTACTAATTGAAGAACATTAGTAATATTATTGTTTTCAATGATTCGCGGCTTAAATACCTCAATTGTTACAGACTCTTTTTGAATTCTCTTTGCAGATTTTCCAACGCTAAATACCACAGTATTTAATTCCTTGTCTGAGTACTTCAGCGCAACATTATCAGTTTTGGTTTGACTTGGATTTAGAGTGTAAGTAACCGTGTCGGGACTGTACCCTACATAGTTAAAAACCAGACTCACTGTGCCGGGATTTACCTGAATGTTGTATTCCCCTGCTGAGTTTGACAGGACTTTATTGGAAGAGTTCAGTTCAAAAACACTTGCTTCTGCCAAACCATTTCTGGATTCGGCATCTCTGATTATCCCTTTAACAATAGCTTTTTGGGCAAACAGCGAAAAAAAACTACTCCCTATTAATACGCTAAGTATATATTTCTTCATGCGAAAATTTTCAATGAAACACTTAAATATAACTGCCAAATAAACAAATTTTTGAATAATGATGCAAAAAGCAATGCAATCCTTAAATAAAAGTGAAGGTTATTTTATACATATTTGAGTTATGAATTTGAATGATTTCACTGAAAAATTTGCCTCATGTTTCACTGAGAAGGAAGCTAAAACAATTAATCAGAGTACAGAATTCAGGAAACTGGAGGAATGGAACTCTATGATGGCATTGATTATCATCTCTACCATTGATGAAGCTTTTAATCTTACTTTGACTGCAAATGACCTGAGAGCATCAACCACTATTACCGACCTATTTGAAAGATTGACAAAGCAATAAATGCCAATTTTTAATATTCCCAACGTGAAGATTTCTGGCATTGCCTCCTCAGTGCCGGTAAAGGTTATGGACAATAACGACTATAATTTCGGAACAGAATCCGAAAAGCAACTTTTCATCAAAACTGTTGGCATCAGATACCGAAGAATCGCTGAAAAAGGAACTACTGCCTCTGATTTGTGTATTGCTGCCGCTAATAAGCTTATGGAGCAAATAGGTTGGGAAAGATCTGAAATAAAAATCCTAATCTTTATTTCTCAAACGCCAGACTATCAGATTCCATTTACAGCAAGTATAATTCAAGATAAACTAAGCCTTACAAAAGATTGTATGGCATTTGATATTAATCTTGGTTGTTCTGGCTATGTCTATGGACTAAGTATTGCTGCATCCCTTTTAAATAGTTTAAGTGCAGGTAAAGCGCTATTGCTTGTAGGGGATTGCTCTTCACACTGTATTTCTACAAACGATAAAAGTGTAACACCCCTGTTTTCAGATGCGGGCAGTGCCACAGCATTAGAAAAAAAAGAAGGAGAAACGATGTCATTCAATTTACAAACAGATGGAAATGAGTTTGACGATATAATTATCCAAGACGGAGGAATGAAATCGCCTTTTTCTTCTGACTCGTTACTTTACAAAGAAATTGAGCCAGGTATAAACAGAGCCGCTATAAACATGAGTTTGGACGGGTTGAAAATTTTCAACTTTGCACTTCGAGAAATTCCAGGAAATGTAAATAACCTGCTAGCTCACTCTATTATAGATGTAGCAGAAATTGAGACTGCATTTTTTCATCAGGCCAATTTACTGATGAATGAGAGTATTAGGAAGAAATTAAAAATTAATGCAGATAAGGTTCCCTATTCGCTTTATGAATTTGGAAATACAAGTTCGGCATCAATTCCAATAACCATTTGCAATAAACTTCACAATAAAGAAACAAAGCCAAAAACCGTATTACTATGTGGCTTTGGAGTTGGACTTTCTTGGGGTTCAGCAATTGCAGATTTATCTTCGGCAAAAATTCTACCTATTATTGAGGTATAACTTTTTGAGAACAACACTTTCTTTTTAGCTTTAAGATTACAATGTCGTATTCAGAGGAAAAATATCTATCTATCGTGGTGCCTGTATATAACAGTGCAGCATCGCTTAGTATACTTTGCGCTGAAGTAGAGAAGAGCATGCATGAACTAAAATATTCTTACGAGCTGATATTGGTAGATGATGGGAGTAGAGATAACAGCTGGCAAAAAATTTGCGAATTAAAAAAGCAATTTCACTTTTTGAGCGGCTATAGATTGCATAAAAATAGTGGCCAACACAATGCTTTGGTATGCGGAATTGCAAAAGCTCAAGGAACCTGGATTGTAACGCTGGATGACGATTTGCAGTTTTCGCCACATGACATCAAAACGCTTCATGATTGTGCCCAAAACGAAGATGCGGCATTAGTTTATGGCGTACCAGTGAAAAAACAAAAGAGTATAATCCGTAGTATGGGCAGCAAATTCTTAACTGTCATTTTTAATCACTTTGCAGATTTACCAGTTCAGGGTTCTTCATTCAAACTGATACATAAAGATGTTGCTGAAAAGCTGAAAGACTTCAATCACCCTTTTTTATTTATTGATGAAATCCTTTGCTGGCATGCACATCATGTTACCACTGTAGATGTAAAACACGCTTCAAGAGAAAACGGCAAATCAAACTATAGCTTTTTAAAATTGATTCAGATTGCATTAAAATTCATAATCAGCTATACCACTTTTCCACTCAGACTTATCACCTATTTTGGTCTATTATCATTTATAGTTTGTTTGGGTTTCATCATCTACTTTCTTTTCATGAAGTACACCTATGGTGCTGAACTTGGTTTTACAGCTACAATCGTTTCTATTTTTATGTCTTCAGGATTAATACTTTTCTGCATTGGAGTAATCGGAGAGTATCTCAATCGCCTTTTCCTGATTCAATCGGGCAAACCCAATTACATCATTAAATCTGAAGTGTGATTTTAGATAAGTACGGAATTGAATTAGTAAGGCTGACCTCAGACAAGATAGAACTTCTAAGAGCGTGGCGTAATGAGCCTAAAATTAAAAAACACATGTTTTTTGATGGAGAAATCACGGCTAACATGCAGCATAAATGGTTTGAAAGTATTGACAACATATCAAACCACTATTTCCTGATTCGCTATCATGAAGAGTTTGTTGGTCTTATTCATTTATCTGACTTAGACTTTGAGAAAAAAGATTGCTTCTCCGGTCTTTTTATTTATGAAGACTCGCTACTGGGAACAGATATTCCGGTGAGAGCATCACTATGTTTTTTAGATTACTTTTTTAGTACAGACTTAGTCTATACTTTCTTCGCCAAAACAAAAATGGATAACAAAGTTGCCATCAACTATAATCTTGCTCTTGGTTTTGAAATTGCTGGTGAAACAGAAAATGGGAAGGGCTATCTGATGCGGCTAATCAAGGAAGATTATCATCAAAAAACGATGCCCCTCAAGAAAGCGCTTGGCAAGGATGACGGCAGATTAGTATTTGATTATAGCAACGAAGTGGAATTAGCGTGGTCAAAGAAAGTACACCATTAACTTCCCTGCAATATTTTCCATCTTAATTCGTCCAATAGAAATTTTAATTTCCTTGAAAAACTCATGCGCTCCATTTCAAGCATTAGTGCTGTTCGGTAGCATGGATTTAGCCCCCAAATGACTAATCGCTTAAAAAATGGCTCATCAGAATAAGGGAACTTCTCCTGAGAAAGCAATAGTTTTATTTTGGGAAAAATATTTTTCTCATAAACATGCCTGTTGTAACTATACAGCTTTGAATTAACAGGCGGCATAACTTCCATACCAATATGAAAGGTGAGATGCTCCTGGTCAAATACTTTCAACTTTTGCGAAAAAGCAATGAGATTATGTAACAGGCTTACTTCTATAAAAGGAACTCCCACACATATCCTATCAAGAATTAATTTTTCTGCTACGGTGCGATGCATAACAAAAGCATCATAGCCGGGATGAGGTTTGCCTTTGTCAGCATATATCTCAGTCATTTGGGTTTTGGATTTATACTGCAACCCAATACGCCTTCGCGTAATTAACATGGCATCAAATCCATACTCTGTTATTTGCTGTAAAACAAAATCATAAAAAAAAGGCATCAACCCAATATCCATATTGGTAAATATTAAATAATCAGCATCGGAATTTTGAAGACCTGCCTTTATAATATCATCAACAAAAGGGAGCTTCCTAATAGATTTATCTTGAATTTCATCTTGCACAGAGCGATTTAGATTAGCTAGAATTTTGAAATCAGCAGGAATTACAAATCTGTCTTCTTCAAATTGTGTGGTCAACAACGTTATAGATTGCACACCGCTATATTTTTTAGCATTGACAATACTCTGGAATGTGATTTCCTGAATCGGGGAAAACGCATCAGACTCTTTAAGCCCTATTGGATTAATTATATGTGCAAGCTTGATGTCGGACATTCCAAATAAATTATATTTACCGAAAAATAAACATTTAACGTTATGCAACTAGTATATGACTACAAATTACAGGATATAAACAATCAACCGTTTGATCTTTCAGCCTTTAAAGGCAAGAAAATTTTATTAGTGAATACCGCATCTGCATGTGGGCTAACCCCACAATATGCGCAGCTGCAAGAACTCCACGAAAACTATAAAGATAAAGTTGCAGTAGTTGGGCTGCCTTGCAATGATTTTGGCGCTCAGGAACCGGGCACTGAAAATGAAATCAAAACTTTCTGTGAAACAAACTTCAATGTCACATTTCCCCTTACTCAAAAAGTGAAAATAAAAGGCGATGATATTTCTCCTATTTATGAATTTCTCACCAAGAAAGAATTGAACGGATTGGAAGACAGCGAGGTCATATGGAATTTTCAGAAGTATTTGATTGATGAAAACGGAGAACTGGAGGCTGTGTTTCATCCCAAAACAGAAGTATTGAGTGAAGATTTCCTAAAGCATCTTTCATGAAATTTGAGGAGGTAGTAGGTCAGGATGACATCAAATCAAAGCTTGTAGCTCAAATAAATTCAGGCAAAATATCTCATGCTGTGTTGTTTGCAGGAAACGAAGGCACAGGTGGCTTGCCAATCGCTTTGGCGCTTTCTCAATTTTTGGTTTGTGAAAAAAGAAATAACACTGCTGCATCGGATGGCGGACTTTTTGGAGCGCCAGCGCCAGAAGAACAAATTGTTTTGAACGACTCATGTGGAATTTGTCCGGCATGTCTAAAAGCTCAAAAACTTATTCATCCAGATATTCACTTTACTTTTCCGGCAATCAAAAAAGACACTAACTCTGCTGGAATAAGCAGTGAGTATATCACAGAATGGAGACAGGCGGTAGCCCACTTTCCATACATGAATCAAAATGAATGGATGCAGTCTATAAATGCCGAAAACAAACAAGGGAATATCAATGTAGGTGAGTGCAAAGAAATTATCAGACAAATAAGCCTAAAAAGCTTTGAATCGGCATATAAAATTCAGATAGTGTGGATGGCTGAAACGCTGAAAGAAACAGGCAATGTATTGCTGAAACTCATCGAGGAGCCTCCTGTAAATACCATTTTCATCTTTGTAGTAGAGCAAATTGATCTGATGCTCACCACAGTTCTATCAAGAACTCAAATCATAAAACTTCCTCCTGTTTCTGTAAATGCCATCGAAAATTATCTGCAATCCGAAAAGAATATTGTAGCTAAAGACGCCAATAAAATTGCGAGAGTTGCCGATGGTAATGTGAGAATGGCATTGCAGCTCACAGAGTTGCAGACCAATGAATTTCAGGGGATTTTACAGCAATGGTTTTCTACCTCCGCTAGATTACTTGGAAGTGCAAAAGCAGAAGCTAGCGTGACTTTAGGTCAAATCACGGAAGTTTTCCAAAAAATGGGCCGTGAAAATCAAAAAGGCTTTTTGCTCTATGCCGGATGGATACTCAGAGAGATACTGATGATTTCCCAAAATCTCGGTTCCGAAAAACTACAAGACGCAGAATTAGATTTTGCCACAAAAGTGGCTACAAAAATCAATGTAGAAAAAGCAAAAGAAATCAATATGCTCCTGAATCAGGCAAGCTATCACATAGAAAGAAATTCGAATCCAAAAATTACATTCTTCTCACTTTCCTTCAAACTCTGCCATATCTTTAACGCTTGATGTGGTTATTTGCATAATTCTCTTAAATTCGTGATGCGACTGACCGGAATGAGCGTTATAATGCTTATCCTTTGTCAGCAATTTTGATAAATAATAGGTGAGCGATAAATATATAAGTTATGAGCTGTGGGTCATGTGGGTCTAAGGACGGTAAAACAAGCGGTTGCGGGAGTGGCGGAAGCTGCTCATCTGGTGGGTGTAACCGAAATAATGTATTCGATTGGTTTTCATTCATGCCAACATCCTCTTTTGAAAACTTCAACATTATTGAGGTTTCTTTCAAAAAAGGTGCCCGCAAAGGTTTTTACAGAAATGTAAATAATCTTGATTTATACAAAGGACAACTGGTAGTAGTAGAAGCGGCTCAAGGTTATGATGTGGGAGAGGTAAACCTACAGGGAGAACTGGTGCGTGCTCAAATGAAAAAAAGACGCATCACCGAACGAGATGATACCATCAGAAATATCATGCGACTGGCAACAGAGGAAGACATCGATATTTTCCTTGACGGCAGAAATAAAGAAAACGATACTATGGTAAGAGCGCGCGCCATAGCCCGTTCCATGAATCTGGAAATGAAAATCGGAGACATAGAATTTCAGGGCGATGGAAAAAAACTTACTGTTTATTACATAGCTGACGGCAGAGTAGATTTCAGAGAATTAGTGAAAGTATATGTCAGAGATTTCAAGGCAAAAATCGAAATGCGCCAAATAGGAGCAAGACAAGAGGCAGGCAGAATTGGCGGAATTGGAACATGCGGCAGAGAACTTTGCTGCTCTACCTGGCTACAGGATTTCAAATCTGTAACCACTCAAGCTGTCAGATACCAAAACCT
Organism: Bacteroidota bacterium; assembly: GCA_947461105.1. Classification (GTDB taxonomy): domain Bacteria; phylum Bacteroidota; class Bacteroidia; order Chitinophagales; family LD1; genus CALAYL01. Next base: position 60,326 of record CANHIG010000002.1, read on the forward strand.
CTCTATCAATACCGAAAAAATGAGCGGGCAATGTGGCAGATTGAAATGCTGCCTCAATTATGAGCTGGATACCTACAACGATGCGCTCAAAAAACTCCCTAAAAATGCGGAGAAAATTGAAACTGCCGGAGGAACGGCTTACCTCAGAAAAAATGAAATTCTAAAGAAACTCATGTGGTATAGTTTAGAATCTACTCCCGGAGTTTTTTATAAACTCGACATAGAAACAGTTCAACAGCTTTTGTGGATGAATAAACAGGGAGAAAAACCCGAAGCTTTAGGCACGTTCACTGTGGCTGAAGAAAAAACTGTTGATGAATCTAAACATGAAGATTTAGTGGGCCATGTGAGCCTTTCGAGTCTGGAAGAGAAAGACAGAAGAAATCGTCAGGGCAACAGAAATCGCAACCAAGGCAATCGTCCGCAACAACAAAACAAAAGCTCTCAACAACAAAACAGCCCTAAAGAAGGAGAACAAAAAACACAACAAAATAATCAACCAAGGAAAAACCCTAATCAGAAATTCATAAATAAAAATCAACCTAACAGAGGGCCAAAAGACAAACCTAATGAGCAGAATTAAAAAAGATTTTAAACTTCTGGCAGCATTTAGTATACTCCTTTTTTTAGCTTCTTGTGATGCAAACAGAGTGTTCGAAAAAAACATAGATATTGCAAAAGAGCTTTGGGACTATGATGATGTAAAAAAGTTTGAGGTTGACATTCAGGATACATCAATTAGATACAATATCGGGGTAAATGTGCGCCACTCTTTTCAGTTTGAATGGAGGAATGTATATGTGCAAATAGGCACTACACTGCCTGATGGTAAGAAGTTGAAAAAAAGAGTGAATCTGCTATTATCAGAACCTGATGGCAAATGGTACGGAAAGTGTTTTGGGGACAATTGTTTTCTTCATATTCCAATTCAGTCTAACTTTATATTTCCTATAAAGGGCAAATACACTTTTACCATAAAGCAGGATATGAGACAAAACCCGCTAAAGTTCATGAAATTTGTTGGGCTCAGAATTGAGAAGTCATCTGAAGTCAAGACCTCCGAAAATTAATCGGCAATTTCAATATCAAACTGCACTAAATCTATAAACTCTCTTACTCTATCTTCTATTTCCTTATGCGTCAGATTCTTTAATCTCTCTGTTCCGAATTTCTCTACACAGAAAGAAGCCATTGCTGAGCCATAGATGATTGCACGCTTCATATTTTCAAATGAAATATCTCTGGTTTTATCCAGAAAGCCACAGAATCCTCCTGCAAAAGTATCTCCCGCACCAGTAGGGTCAAAAACATCTTCAAGTGGCAAAGCAGGAGCAAAAAACACGTTATTTTCATGAAATAACAATGCGCCATGTTCTCCCTTTTTTATAATAAGGAATTCAGGCCCCATGGTGAGAATTTTTTTCGCTGCTTTCACTAAAGAATATTCTTTGGAAAGCTGACGCGCTTCTGCATCATTTATGGCTAGGACATCTATTTTGGCGATCACTTTCATCAAATTATCCCAAGCTATATCCATCCAAAAGTTCATGGTATCCATCACTACCAATTTGGGTCTTACAGGTATTTGATCGATTACTTTCAACTGTAGCGCAGGATCAATATTTCCGAGCAATAAAATATCGCTCGCTTTGTATTCATTGGGAATTATTGGATTGAAATCTGCCAAAACATTCAAATCAGTAATTAGAGTATCACGGGAATTCATATCCAAGTGGTATTTCCCACTCCAGAAAAAGGACTTTTCTCCTTTTTTCACTTCAACGCCTTGTGTATCTATTTTACCACGCGATTTGCTTTTCGCATCAGTATTTTTGAGCAAGTCAAGTTCATTCATGTCGAAATCATCCCCGATTACAGATACTATATTTACTTGTTTTGAAAAGTAAGAAGCAGACCAGGCAATATATGTGGCCGCTCCGCCAACTATTTTATCAGTTTTGCCAAATGGGGTTTCAATAGCGTCAAAAGCAACAGTGCCAACAGTTAATAAACTCATTGTAAAAAATTTAGGGGCAAATATTGTGTATTTATTGTCAAAGTCCTATAATTGCACTCCGTTTTTATAAACATTCCTCCTTAGCTCAGTTGGTTAGAGCACATGACTGTTAATCATGGGGTCCTTGGTTCAAGCCCAAGAGGGGGAGCAAAGCCACCGAAAGGTGGCTTTTTGCGTTTGAGGAAGTAGGTGTTGTGAGTTTATTATACCTGTCTCTGAAAACATCACTTAAATGTCTTCCACTTATCCTTCTTAGCATCATTATTGAGTTTGATGCCTATGGTTACAAAAAAAGTAAGCGGCTCTGCGGGAATAATTCC
>CANHIG010000003.1 GCA_947461105.1 Bacteroidota bacterium
GATTTTACATCAGCCATTTTAATATGTATTTATTGGTTTTAAAAGATTTTTTAATCCGCCTTGGAAGCTCCTTTCGGAAAACGGAACGCAAATGTAGTATTATTTTTCAACATTTCAAATGTGGAATTGCTTTTTAAAGAAAAACAACCAGACGAATCAACTTAAATTAATACAACCTATTGATTATAAATAATTTATGTCTTTTAAACCTCAGTTTCGATATGTTATAAAAACTAATTTGATTTTGCAGCAAAGCAATAATAGCTTTACCTTCACGTTTGAAAACCCAAAAGTAAGAATAATGAAAAAATTAATATTTGCGTTGTTTATCACCGCTGCCCCTTTTGCAGGCAAAGCCCAAATAGGCAATTTCGAAGAAGTCGTTTATCTGAAAAACGGTAGCATATACAGAGGAGTGATTGTGGAAGAAATTCCCGGCAAATCCATCAAACTTTTAACTCGTGACCAAAACATCATCGCTTTCCAACTGGATGAGGTAGAAAAGCTTACTAAAGAAAGACCTACTCAAAATTATTTCAAGCAAAATCAGGGAGATGCCGCTCCGCTTCGTGAAAAAACTAAATTCAATACCAAGTATAAACCGGGTGGCGTGTATTTGCTGGTGGGTTTTAACGGAGGCGCGCACCAGATAGGCGGTGGTGTGGGAATTGAAATGGATTTGGGGTACAAGATTTTTCCGAAGAAAAAGGAATGGAAAAAGAAAGTGATGTGGGGCGGTGATATATTCGGTTTTGCTACCGTACAAGGTTTCCCTTTTGTAGGAACTAACTTTCAGGCAGGAATTAACGGAGGCGCATCTATGGCACTTCGATTTGGCAAAGCAAACTATTTCTATGTGACTCCATACACAGGGCTAAACGTTATTACTGCCTCTCATCGCGATGAATATTATGATGATTACTCAGGAGGCTATGTAAGAAGACAAAGAAGAGATTTTGGAGCAGCCATCCCCATTGGTCTTAAACTGGAGCTTACTTTCAGAAAGTTCTATTTCGGAAACAACACCAGCCTGGGCGGTTCTATCACCACAAGTGGCGGTGGCGGCTACTTCAGAACAGGTCTTTACCTTGGGGTGAAGTTCTGAGCTGAAACCTTTAGTACAATATCTCAGAATTAGAGTTACACGAGCCATGAAGATTGAGTATGGAAAATATCAATTAGAAAATTTTTTATTTGCTTTTTTTTATATATTCGTATTAAGTCTGGTGCTTGAAATTCCAAAATCAATTCATTAACCAATAAAAACTAACAACTATGGCTTCTACACCAAATCCATCGCTTTTAAAGTATGTTAACCCATACACCCCAATTGCTCCAAAGTATTCTGAGGGGCTTAATTCAATTGTTGCCACATTGGCACCTTTATATCCAAACCAAACTATTGACGACCTTGTGAATGCAGTTTACACTTATGTTACCACTACATATTCTCAAACACCTAGCCCAATAGAGGAGCAAAATTTTAAGTCATTAATATATTCGTTGATAAATGGATATTTAAATTATCAGCTTGCCTACTCCACAAAACAAATGGATTTTATACACAAACTAATTGGAGGTACTCTTGCCAACGGCAATCCAGAAAATATACTGTGGCACATTTTAGATGTAGAAGAACAAATTGCGCAAAGTAATTTAACTACAATAGAGCAATCACCATTATTATACGCTACAGCTGTTGGTAAAGCAGCTTACAATTATTGGTCAGCAGTTGTAACTAGTCCAGAATCATGGAATGACTTTATCACATCGTTTACTCCTTCAATTATAAAATTTCCATACTGGGTTGCAAGCTCTATGCAGGGTGTTTTAATAGGTATTAACCTGTTAAACTCAGTTGATGACAACATTGAAAAAACCTTACAAACTGTATTTCAGTTGCAAGGTTTTGAAGCATTAGCCTCTTTATACGGGTCTTTAAGTATTGGTGCAGGAAAGGTGGTATTTAATTGGCAACAGAAAGAAATTTTTGCTCAAAAAATCAACACAGGTAATGGTCCTGTACCAAACGCAGTAGTTAATATTCGCTTTTTGTGGGGTACCTATCGCGGTCAAAATAGAGGTTGTGAGCCAAGTTGGGGATTATGCGGCATAGATATTGGTTTTTTACATCCTACAAATGATTCATCTAGTGGGTCTGCACAAATATTAGAAGGCAAATTACATATCCATATAAATGCTGGAGATGTTCCAGCAAAATATGCAGAACAGATTGCAAGTAAAGTAATACCTGTTGCAAATAATATTCAGCTATCACCAGAAATTTGCAAACAACTTGGTGTTTGTAGTTATACTATTAATGCCGGGAATTATAATTTCACTTCATGTTGTGACGGCTACAGCTTCATATTCTAAATTACTTGATTAGATTGAAGAGTTTGTTAAAAGGAATCCTTAGCATAGTAGCAGTAATTCTACTGCTACTATGTTTAGTTACTGTAATTTTTTATTACGTGACTGGTATAAGCTACTTTGCTATAGCTAAAACTTATACAAAAAGTGAAATTGAAGAAATAGCCAAAACTTACAAAAGTTCAGAGGTGTTTTTGATTAGGCCGAAATATTTTATCCAGTACGGGAAAGGTCATTTTCCAAAGTACAAAATTTATAACCCTTCTGGATTACAGATAAATGTTTATGCTTGTTATGAATCGCTACCCACTTTACCAGTTTTTATCAAGAAAAAATCAAATGATATTCTAGTTAATCAGACTTTTGAAAACGAGTTATTAAAAAGTAGAAATTTAAATTCAGACAGTATCAACGCACAGAGTACTTTTACTCAAGGTAAATACAACATGATATTCTATTACAAAAATGCAATGGATAGAATACAAAAAAAACAATTACACAATGTTCTTATCGGTAACCTTGGAGATTTCAAAGATAGTTTAAATGTGATTTTTATAAATGTTGACAGAGTTAACTTCTAAACTCATATTCCCAACTGTCTGTAGTCTGAAGCAAAGCCATTGCGCTGTGACTACAGACTCAAATCAACTAAATCATTAAACCTTCAAATGTCATTTTTTTCCGTAGTCGCCTGCCACTTTACAGATAGAGGCTAAATCAGCATATCAGCAACAACCTTTTCTGTCCGGTTTTTTCTTTTGGTGCACGGTGCACACATGGAAGCACTTCGCTCTCAGGATGATCAACTGCTAATCGCCATAAGTTTCCAATGCCTAAGCTGACAGGTTGTGCAGTTGGTTTTGCATTATAGTGTAGGTCAAAGAAATGTTCACTCAAAAATGATTCAAAACCTTCATCCGCTCCGTGATATAATTTTTTGAGCTCAGCCCGAATTTCGGGAACAAGCACTTTTTGTATGGCTTCTGAACTAGGCAATATTTCACTCGACTCGCCATAGTAAGTACATAAAAAAGTATCGGTTGGTACAGGAGAGCGATCCACATGAAAAGAATACACATCGGTTGGGAAAAACGGGTGGGCATCATCCCGCTCATAACACCTGATTACATTCAGGATTGGAGATGCGCCATGCGCTTTCAATAGCTTCAGGTCTTGCAAAATAATTTCTCGGGCAAGCTGTCCCTGCTCACTTAATAGAAGAGAGAGAAGCTCATCCTCATAAATTTCTGCTATATTTTCGTTTAGTGCTATCTTGTTTACAATTTCAGAAAAATCACCTGTGAGTGTTCGGGTCCAGCAAATTGCATTCATTGCTCCGCGAAAAGGAGTGGTAACAAGGTCTTGAAAATTAGAAACACAGTGAATTTGATGTTCAGTTTGAGATAAATCTGTCATAACAATTATTGATAACGCCCGACCGTGAAAATACTATTCAAACCGGAATAACTGCTATTTTAAAGAGCCTGAGTCGTTATTGTATGTCTTGAAATTAAAACTTAATATTATAGTATGAAACAACTTTTAGCTATTGCTCTTCTTTTATTTTTTCGCAGCATATCTGCACAAGAGTATAACCCTGTAGCCCATGAAAAAGCAATAGTTATAAGCGGTAAAGCCCGCTTTACTGTTTTAACTGATGGTTTGATACGAATGGAATATTAGCCCGATTCCGTTTTTTGTAATCAGGCATCGCTAACTTTCGTGAATAGAAACACACGCGTGCCTTCGTTCCAAGTGAAACATGAAAACGGAAAACTTATCATCACTACTTCGCTACTTACCTTAACTTATACTGAAAACAGCAGTGGGTTTACTTCTAAAAATCTGCGTATTGATTATAAAGATGCTGCCCGCAATTTTAGTTGGAAGCCGGGAGTGAAAGACCACAAAAATCTGAAAGGCACTACGCGCACGCTTGATGGAGTGAGTGGCACGTTTAGTTATCAAACCATGAAAAAGATAAAACTGGAAGATGGAATTATTTCGCGCAGCGGCTGGGCTTTAGTGGATGATTCTGAAAAACCATTGTTTGATAACAGCGAATGGCAATGGGTAGAAGCGCGTAAAAATACTGGGCAGGATTTTTATTTTTTCGGTTACGGAAACAACTACAAAAAAGCATTGTTTGATTTTACGCAAGTAGCAGGTAAAATTTCGCTGCCACCTAAATACACCTTCGGTGTTTGGTATTCACGTTACTGGAATTACACCGAAGCAGAAATGAAAGACATTGTAAATGGCTACGAGAAAAACGATTTGCCGCTCGATGTACTGGTAGTGGATATGGATTGGCACATCACCGAAAAATCTAGCCCGGAAATTTTCAGCCATGCAAATCCAAAACCCAATGGCTGGACAGGTTTTACCTGGGAGAAGAAATATTTTCCCGATTACAAAGGGTTTTTGAAATGGACAGATGAGAACCACTTGCAAACATGTTTAAACCTTCATCCCGCTGAAGGCGTGCAGGCACATGAAGCTGCTTATGATACTTTTGCAAAAGCCATGAATGCTGATACTTCAAAGCACGCTGCCATTCCTTTCGACATTACGAACAAAAAATTTGCAAATAATTATTTCGATGTGTTGCTGCATCCTTATGAAAAAGCGGGTGTAGATTTCTGGTGGCTGGACTGGCAGCAGTGGGGCGGCACCAACATCAAAGGTGTGAACCCTACTTTCTATTTAAACTATGTGCACTATAGCGATATGCAGCGGCAAGGCAAGCGTCCGCTTATTTTCCACAGATGGGGCGGCTTGGGTAATCATCGTTATCAAATTGGTTTCAGTGGCGATTACTTTATTAATTGGAAAGGCCTCTCGTATCAACCGGAGTTTACTTCAACGGCTGCCAATGTTGGTTTTGGATTCTGGAGCCATGACATTGGAGCGCACATGGGCGCATCGAAAAAAAATAAGCAAGATGCCGAGCTGTATACGCGCTGGGTACAATGGGGCGCGTTCAGTCCCATCTTCCGCACACATGCCACTAACGATAAAGAAATTGAAAGACGCATGTGGCTGTATCCGAAAGAAAATTTGGATGCCATGCGAAACGCTTTACAGTTGCGCTACTCGCTTATTCCGTATATCTATACTTATTCGCGTATGGCGTATGACAGTGGCGTGTCGCTCATTCGCCCTATGTATTATGAATATCCTGACAATGAAAAAGCATACAACGTTCCGCATCAATATTATTTTGGCAGCAATATGATTGCCGCACCGGTTCACCAAAGCATGAATGGAAATACCACAGCAACACAAACTGTTTGGCTGCCTGAAGGCAACTGGTATGATTACACTACACAAGAATTAATAAAAGGCGGAAGAAATTTCACCGCCACATATTCCTTGAATCAAATTCCGTTGTTTGTAAAAGAAGGAAGCATCATACCCTCGCAAACAAAAAAGCACCGCATTACCGGCAGCGTTATAGATACACTTACGCTCACCGTTTATGCTGACACCTCTGCCGAATTTAACTTATATGAAGACGATGGAACCACAGAAGGATACAAAAGCAATGAATTTTCCTTTACTGCTTTCAGGTATACCAAAAATTTGACAGGAGCTGCGTTTACTATTCAACCGGATGGCAAACAATACAGCGGCATGATTACCGAAAGATGCTACGAAATAAATTTGCCGTATGGCACAAAACCAAATTCAGTTACCAGCAACGGAGCAAATACAAATTGGAATTATGATGAAGTGACAAAGCAACTCAATGTTCATTTAGCTAAAGACAAAATGGAACAAATCACTGTTCAAATAAACTGATGTCGTTATTACGATTTTCAGGCTCTTAGTGTTTTGGATATTCCCTTTTTGCACGAGTGGAAAACACCTCACGCTATCGGAGGATAAATCTGTCATAACAATTATTTATTCCATCACCAAATTATCAGCTCATCACCAAATCGTTCTCAGTATCCCAAAATCTTCAACATACTCTCTGCCGTTTGCTCTTCGGCAAAAACTTTGTACGTAAATTTCCCTTTTACTTCATCTACCAAAATATGAGGTGGTGAGGGTAAGAGACAATGTTTGATACCGCCATATCCGCTGAGTGTGTCCTGATAAGCTCCAGTATGAAAAAATCCAATAATGAGGTTTTCCCCCTCCTTAATCTCAGGAAGGTAAACCTGATTGATATGCGCATCGGAATTATAGTAATCGCCCACATCGCAAGTGATACCGCCCAAATTTACTTGCTTATATTGTCTGTTCCACATATTCACCGGCAGCATGATAAAGCGCTGCGACAAGCCCCAAATGTCGGGCAAATTATTCATCAGCGAGCCATCAAGCATATACCAGGTTTCGCGGTCATTTTGCTGTTTTTTACCGAGTACGGAAAATATCACTGCCCCCGATTCACCCACTGTATAGCTGCCAAACTCAGTGTAAATATGCGGTTCTTCCACACCTTCTTCTCCGCACACGTTTTTAATCTGAGTTACAATTTCATTAATCATATACTCATAATCAAAATCAAAAGCCAATGATTGCTTAATCGGCATTCCTCCGCCAAGATTTATGGAATTCAAATCAGGACAAATCTTTTTGAGTTCAACATATATTTTCAATGCCTTGTGAAACTCTGTCCAGTAGTAGTTTACATCCTTGATTCCCGTATCTATAAAAAAGTGGAGCATTTTCAATTTATACTTCGGGTTGTCCATTATTTTTTGCTGATAATAAGACACCACATCATTTGCCCTAATGCCAAGACGCGAAGTGTAGAACTCATACTTTGGCTCCTCCTCTGCTGCTATGCGCATTCCTAATTGAAGCGGCTCATCAAGCAGTTGATATTTATCCAACTCTGCAATGTTGTCTAATACCGTGATTACATTTTTGTAGCCTTGTTTGATGGCATTGATAATATTGTCCTGATAAATCTGCGTTTTATAGCCATTGCAAATGATTTGAATGTCTTTATTCAGTTTTTTCTTTGTCTCCAGTTTTTTAATCAATTCAAAATCGAAGGCAGAAGACGTTTCTAAAAAGACTTTGCTCTTTAATGCCTCTTCAAGCACAAATGAAAAGTGAGAACTTTTAGTGCAATAGCAGTAATAATAATTTCCTTTATAATCCAAATTGGCAATAGATGAATTAAACAGCCTGCGAGCCTTTTGGATTTGCTGACCAATTTTCGGAAGATAAGTAAGCCGGAGCGGAGTGCCATATTTCTTTACGATATCCATCAATGGCAGATTATTAAACAAAAGCGAATCATCTTCCACTTTAAATTCCTTTTGAGGGAAATCGAAAGTCTGCTCAATAAGCTCTTTGTACTTGGGGTTGTTGTGCATAGCGTAAAATTAATCCGACACAAATAACGGAAAAAGGCGACACATTTAGTCCAAAAAAATATAAGTTTGACCCATGAGTATGATTAGCATTCAGGAACTATTGAAGCAGGAGGCGCAGAAAGCCTGCAAAAATCTTTTTGGTGAAGAAAGTTTAACGGCTGCTATTAATGTTGGTATTACCAACAAAGAATTTGAGGGAGACTATACGGTAGTTGTTTTTCCGCTGGTACGCTTTTCAAAACTATCGCCCGAAAAAACCGGTGAAGCTTTGGGCACCTATCTGAAAGAAAATACTGATTACATCAATGATTTCAATGTGGTAAAAGGATTTCTGAATCTCAGACTCACTGCTGCATTTTGGATAAAAAATCTGGAAGAGCGAAGTCAGAAAAAAGAATTGACAATATTCTCTGCAAAGAAAGAAAAAGTGTTGCTAGAATACTGCGGTCCAAATACTAACAAGCCTCTGCATATTGGTCACTTAAGAAATATGTTGTTGGGATTTTCGGTGAGTGAAATCCTGAAAGAAACCGGCTCTGATGTCACTAAAGTAAACATATACAACGACCGCGGAATTGCCATCTGCAAATCAATGGCGGCTTATATCGAGCGTGGCAATGGCGAAACTCCTGAAAGCAGCGGAATCAAAGGTGACCATTTTGTGGGCGATTATTATGTGATGTTCGGGAGAATTGTAGAAGAACAACTTCGTGCAAAATACAAGGTAAGCGGAGAAGAGAATGTGTTTAAAGCTATTGGAAAAGATCGTGAAATAGCAGAACAGGAAACTCCGATTTTCGAACTTGCGAAAAAACTTTTATTACAATGGGAAGCCAATGATGAATATGCTGTAAACCTATGGAAACGAATGAACGGCTGGGTTTATGATGGTTTCAAAAAAACCTTTGATGTGCTCGGAGTGGATTTTGAAAAAGATTATTTCGAAAGCGAAACTTACAAGCTCGGTAAAGACATTATTGATGAAGGTGTTGCAAAGCAAGTGATATACAAACGAGTCGATGATGCAATGGCAATAGACTTGACTGCTGATGGCTTGGATGAAAAGGTATTACTGCGCAGTGACGGCACTTCTATTTATATAACTCAGGACTTGGGTACCGCAAAGCTTCGCCACGATGAATTTAAGATGGACAAGATGATTTATGTGGTGGCTAACGAGCAGGACTATCACTTTAAAGTTTTGAAACTTGCCTTACAAAAACTCGGCAAGAAATGGGCTGATGGAATTTATCATTTGTCCTATGCATTAGTTGAATCACCAACAGGTCGGTTCAAATCTCGTGAAGGCAAAACAGCTGATGCTGATGATTTGATTGCAGAAGTTTTGCGCATTGCAGAAGAAAAAACAAAAGAGCACGGAAAGATTGAAGACTTCACTGCTGAAGATGCACAGGCGCTTTATAAAACAATTGGATTAGGTGCATTGAAATTTTTTATTCTTCGTGTAAATCCGTTTAAGAAAATAATTTTCAATCCTGAAGAATCAATAGACTTCCACGGACAAACAGGGCCCTTTATTCAATATACTCATGCAAGGATTAAATCTGTAATCAGAAAAGCAAATATTGCTTCGTTGACTTTGAATCAACAAACCGAGCTTAGTGAAACGGAACGCCAAATCATTCAGCAGTTGAGTGAATTTGAAAATATATTGATTGATGCTGCAGCTAAATATGATCCTTCTGAAGTAGCCAACTATTTGTACAATCTATCCAAGCTATACAATAAGTTCTACAATGAATCACCTATAATAGCTGCTAAATCAGAAGATGAAAAAACACTGAGAATTGCGCTATCATCAATCACTGCTCGCACCATTGCCAAAGGCATGAAATTATTGGGAATAGAGGTTCCTGAGAAGATGTAAATTTCTCTTGCTCCCGCTCCTTGCAAGGAGCGGGAGCAAGAGAAATTTATTTTAAAAACCGCTCCGAAACCACCAAATCTTTTGAATCTTTACTATGTTTATAAAATCCTTCGCCAGATTTTACTCCGAGTCTTCCGGCTGTAACCATATTAACCAATAACGGACAAGGCGCATATTTAGGATTTCCAAAACCATCATGCAATACGCGCATAATCGCAAGGCAAACATCTAATCCTATGAAATCTGCTAATTGTAAAGGCCCCATTGGATGCGCCATACCGAGTTTCATTACAGTATCAATTTCATAAACTCCTGCCACTCCCTCATACAAAGAATAAACGGCTTCATTAATCATCGGCATCAGAATTCTGTTTGCCACAAAGCCCGGATAATCGTTAACCTCTACAGGAACTTTCCCAATTTGTTTAGACAACTCCATAATGGTATTGCAAACTTCATTTGAAGTAGCATAACCACGAATCACCTCTATCAGCTTCATCACCGGAACAGGATTCATAAAGTGCATTCCGATTACTTTGTCGGCTCGTTTGGTAGCAGCTGCAATCTTAGTAATAGAAATAGAACTTGTATTAGATGACAGAATAGTTTCCGGCTTACATATTCCATCTAACTGTTTGAAAAGGCTCAACTTAATTGTTTCGTTCTCCGTAGCAGCTTCTACAACCAAATCTGCTGCAGCAGCACTTTTAAGCTCCGTATTTTTAGAAAGTCTGGAAAGTGTTTCTGCCTTTTGTGTTTCGCTTAATGCACCTTTTGCCACTTGCCTGTCAAGATTCTTATCAATAGTCTGCAACGCCTTATCTAAAGCTGCTTCTGAAATATCTATAATCGTTGTATCATATCCATTCAGTGCAAAAACATGCGCAATGCCGTTTCCCATTGTCCCTGCTCCTATTACCGCTATTTTCTTCATGATTTGTATTTATGCTGCTAAGATGGTATTCATTTTTTACTTGGCAAACTTTTAAGAGAAGATGTTCGTTTCTTCAGGTATTCTGGCGACTTTAAGTCTTCCGACCACTATTAATAAAAAAGGCTGAATCGAAACGATTCAGCCTTGCCTGTTTTAAAGGGAGAGTCTATTAATCTACATTATCATCTAAAAAGGAATTATTTCTTCTAATAACCGGTCTGTCATTTTCGATATCATGAGACAAGGTGAATCGTGACACATTTTTCTCTTCTGAAGGTAGTGATGCATTGAGTTCGATATTCTTGCGCAAGTATGCAGGAGTATTTTCTAATTCCTCCATATTTTGTCTGCTCAAAGAACGGATACTCAATTGATTCAAAATTCTCTTCCTATCCTGTAGTTCCTGAACTTGTTTTTCTTCCTGATACAATGAAGTAGGTTCATATTGCTTCACATTAGTTACAACAAATTCTTCCTCAGAACTAACAGCAAGTGGAGTTTCTGTATTTTCTTCAACAGAAGTCAAATCTTCATTGAGCTCAGATTCCACCATTTCATCTTCACTAAGATTGTTATTTATCTCAAACTCAACAGAAACAGTTTCATTGTTTGGAGCATTGAAGGTAAATAAGGTAAAAGAGTCTTCACTTTCAAGATTAGTTACTACATCCTGAACCACTTCCTCCTCTTCCAAGAAATTTACCTTATTCTCAGCTTCCAATTTTTGCTCTACAACAGTTTCCTGAACCGGAGTATTTACAAAGGTTGCTTCTTCAGCGGGACTGTCAGTAAGCTCATGTACTTTTTTAGTTACTACTTTATTGAAAGCAGGTTTTCCTGTTGGTTCAAATCCAGTAGCTATAAGCGTTACAGAAATTTTGTTTTCAAGAGAAGCATCATCGCAAGTACCAAATATGATGTCAGTGTCTTTAGCTACATCCTGAATATACTCATTGATTTCAGTAATCTCATCAATAGTAATCTGATCGCTACCTGAACTGATATTCACCAATATTTTCTTCGCACCTCTGATGTCATTATCATTGAGCAATGGAGAGTTAAGCGCTCCTTGAATCGCTTTCATCGCTCTTCCTTCGCCTTCTGCAACAGCGGAACCCATGATAGCAGCACCTGAACAAGACATTACATATTTCACATCGGCAAAGTCAACATTGATATAACCAGGCACGGTGATAATTTCTGAAATACTTTTTGCCGCAGTAGTCAAAATATTATTCGCATAATTGAATGCTTCATTTTGCTTGGCGTTACCATGCATTTCACGAATCTTATCGTTTGAAATTACAAGTATAGTATCTACTTCCTTTTTCAATTTTTCGATTCCTTCCAAGGCCTGATTAAACTTCCTCTTTCCCTCGAAAGAAAAAGGTGTAGTTACAATAGCCACTGTCAGGATTCCCATTTCACGAGCAATCTTTGCAATCACAGGTGCTCCACCGGTTCCTGTGCCACCTCCCATTCCGGCAGTGATGAATACCATCTTGGTATTTTTACTTAAGAGGGTTTTCAATTCTTCTATGGACTCTTCAGTTGCCTGCATTCCAATCTCAGGATTTGATCCTGCTCCTAATCCCTGAGTTAATTCAGGTCCAAGTTGAATTTTATTTGGAATCGGACTTACCTCCAATGCCTGAGCATCAGTATTGCAAATTACAAAGTTTACACCTACGATACCCTGATGAAACATGTGATTGACAGCATTGCTGCCACCACCGCCTACTCCAAACACTTTAATGATAGAGGCTTGGTCTTTAGGTAAATCAAACTGTAATGATGTCATATACATTTTATTATTGGTTATTAATTTATTTAAAATCGTTGTCGCTGTTTACTCTTTCATCTCCAAACCACTCGTGGGTATTTTCGATTAATTTATCCCACCATTTTTTCTGACGCTGTTGAGCTGGTGCTTCTTGTCTCACTTCCTTTTTTTGCTCAATTGGAGTTTCTTCAACTTCTTCTTCAAAATCCAATTCAATTTCCAACTCTTCCTCTTCAATAACCGTTTGCGGAACAACAACTTGCTCAACTCCTTTTTCAAAAACCAATTCTTCTTCAACTATTTTCAATAGTCCTTCTTCGCGTAATTGGTCGTAACCTTTGATAATCAGCCCCACACCTGTCGCAAAAATCGGGTTCTTCAATTCCTCTTTTGTTTCTTTTACCAAATACTCTGTTGGATAACCGATTCTGGTTGAAAGTCCTGTGTGGTATTCTACAAACTGTTTAAGATGTTTCAGCTGAGAACCACCACCTGTAATCACTATACCTGCAATAAGTTTCTTTTGATAACCTGATGATTTGATTTCAAAATAAACATGCTGAAATATTTCTTCCAATCTGGCATTGATAATATTGGCAAGATTTCTCATAGAGATTTCTTTGCGCGGACGCCCGCCAATTCCGGGAATTGAAATAATTTCATCATCACTTGTTCCTTCCGGTAAAGCATGTCCAAATCTTACTTTGAGTTTTTCAGCCTGCTTTTTTAAAACCATACAGCCTGTTTTAATATCTTCAGTAATGATATTTCCTGCTAAAGGAATCACGGCAGTATGTCTGATTACATTATCCTGAAATATAGCGATATCAGTAGTTCCGCCACCAATATCTACTAAAGCTACTCCAGCCTCAGTTTCTTCCTCACTCAAAACAGATGCTGAAGAAGCTAGTGGCTCAAGTATCAAACCTTTCATCACAAGCCCTGCTCTTTCAACGCACTTTTTAATGTTTTGAGCAGCGGCCACTCTCCCAGTTATAATATGGAAATTTGCTGATAAGCGGCTACCACACATACCTACTGGAGTTCTTGGAACCGGATTGTTATCAATCATAAATTCCTGAGGAATCACATGAATAATTTTTTCACCCGGGTTCACAGCTATTCTGAACATGTCGTCAATCATAGACTTTACATGCGCCTCTGTAACTTCTGTATCAGGCTGACCCAATGAATGGATACCATTGTTTTGCATGCTGGAAATATGCTCTCCCGCAATACCAACAAAAACCTCACTGATTGTTACTCCAGATTGACGCTCTGCATCTGCAACAGCTGATTTAATTGCAGCGACTGTCATTTCAATATTCACTACTTCACCTCTTGCAACACCATTTGAGTCAGATTTTCCAATTCCCAAAATGGAAATTTTACCGCGCTGATCCATCTGACCTACTATGGCAGCAATTTTCGTTGTACCGATGTCCAGCCCAACAACAACCTGATATTTTTTAATTTCGCTCATAGCTTTTATCTATTTTTTAATTACTGTATTTCCGTTTTTTTCAGCGCTACAACCTGATTTGCTGACTCAATATTCAGCTGCCTATATTTGTTCCATCCCCTTTTCACCATTACTTTTTTATAAAACTCAGTCAAATTTTTGATCCTTACTTTCATAAACTCATTTGACTTCCCGAACCATACTGTGTGACTTCCGGTTTTAGGAATCAGCTCAAAATCTCCTGACTCATGCACGTATACATGATCTATAAAAGCACTCAAAAGAGTATCACTTGCTAAACAAAGAACTAAATCAAACAACTGACTTTTTACAATACTGTCATCTGCTGCAACCCTGCCATTATCCAAATAACCGTATGCAAGGAATACATCGGTTGTAAATTTACCATGTAATGGCATCTTATATCTGTCTTCACTCAAATAGTAACTAACATCGTTAGTGTTAATTACACGCAAAAATGGCGTACGCTGTTTTATGTCCACATGAAGAGATTGTTTCTGGTCATAGAACAATTCTGCATTTGCTATGTATGGGTTTCTTTCCAATACCTTCTCAAGAGTTCTGTAATCAATTGACTGTAATGGTTTGCCAACAATTTTGCCCCCTGATAAATGAAGCAGCTCCTCCATTACTTCTTTATCTTCAATTAATTGTTTATCATCTTCAAAATCTATATCAATCTGTACAGAAGAACATACATAGGATTTTTCCTTATTCACAGTGGCTACAAGTGTAACAGCAAATGACACAACAACAGCAACAACAAATAAAATTTGCAGCACTCGTTTGAGTATGTGAAGAAAGCGTTTCACCCTTTTGATTTTAATAATTCAAAAATCGGTTTCACAATCCTGTCAATATCTCCTGCTCCTATTGTAAGAATAATGCCATCATTCTTTGTTTCGATATGTCTGAGAATTTCTTCTCTACTTAAAACTTTTTTGAAACTGCACTTCACCTTATCAAGAATTAATTGGCTTGAAACTCCCTCAATCGGCAACTCTCGAGCAGGATAGATTTCCATTAAAATCACTTCATCAGCATCTGAAAGTGATTTCGCAAATTCCTTATCCAAATCCCTTGTACGTGAAAAAAGATGCGGCTGAAAAATGGCAGTGATTTTCTTGTCGGGATAAAGTCCTTTTACCGACTGAATTAATGCACGAATCTCCTCAGGATGATGAGCGTAATCGTCAATATAAATAAATTGATCATTGCTGAAAACCTTTTCAAATCTGCGCTTAATGCCTTGGAAAGATTCAAGTGCTGCTTTAATCTTTCTCGTTTCAATTCCCAACTCTTTGGCAACTGCGAACGCTGCGATAGCGTTTTCAATATTATGAAGCCCACCCATATTTAATCTGAAGCCGACATATTCCTTTCCGTAGTATGAAATACTGAAAACATAACCACCATCCACTACCCAATATTTACTGCAATACACATCACTGCTGCTTGAAGAAAATGAGTAGAAAGCTTTGTCCAAAACAGGAAGGCGCGATTCGATAGACTGATTTTCTTTAATCACTAAAAAGCCTTCCTCGTTAATTTTGTTTATAAACTCAACAAAGGCATCATCAATTTTTTCCTTAGAGCCATAAATGTCCAGATGATCTGTATCCACGGCCGTTACCACAGCAATTTTAGGAGCAAGCTCATGAAACGAACGATCAAACTCATCCGCTTCTATCACAACACAATTATTTTTTGAAAGCAAAAAATTAGTATTATAATTCACCGTAATTCCACCAAGAAAAGCTGTACAACCAAAACCGGAATGAGTCAAGATGTGAGCAATCATCGATGAAACAGTTGTTTTACCATGAGAACCGCCAACACAAATAGCATACTTCGATTTACTGATTAATCCCAAAACCTGAGCGCGTTTAAGAACCGGATAATTATTTGCCAAATAAAAATTCAGCTCAGTGTGCTCTTTAGGAATTGCCGGAGTGAAGACAACAAAATCTGCATCTTTCATCAACAGATTTACATCATCAGTAAAATGAATTTTTATTCCTTCCTGTGCCAATTGTTTTGTGAGTTCAGTTTCGGTTTTATCATAACCCGCTACCTCTTTTCCCATAGCCTTGAAATAGCGCGCAAGAGCAGACATACCGATGCCACCTATACCGATAAAGTATACTCTTTTTATTGCATTAAAATCTAATTCCTTTGCCTTCATTTCTATACAAGCTTTTCAATTTCATCAGCAATTCGCTCATCAGCATCAATAATTTCGAGTGCCTTTATGTTTTTTGATAAAGATTCCGATTGAGCAGAATGATTAAATAAGTCTTTAAGTGTAGTAAACAAAGTACTAACTGCATCTTTGTCATTTATATAAATAGCTGCCGCTGCTTTTTCAAGTGAAAGCACATTTCTTGTTTGCTGATCATCTGTCACATTAGGAGAAGGAATAAAAATAACCGGCTTGCCAATCACCTGCAATTCGGCTATTGACAATGCTCCTGCGCGTGAGATTATCACATTAGCCGCAGTATAAGCATAATCCATTCTGTCAATAAACTTTACACACTTGACATTGAGATGAGCGGATGCGACATCTTTATATTGCTCAAAATAAAAACTACCTGTTTGCCATATCAACTGTATATTCATGGACAGAATCAAATCAAGATTTGCTTTCACGCTCTCGTTCAAAGTCTTTGCACCAAGGCTGCCACCGATAATCAAAACTGTTTTCCTATCGGCATTAAATCCGAAATAGTTCAACGAATCCTCCTTACTCACATCCAATTGCAATATCTCCTTCCTAATTGGATTTCCTGTTTTCACCACATGCTTTCCTCTGTACACAGCAATCAACTCATCATAAGCAACACAAATTGTGTCGGCAAATTTTGAGAGTAATTTATTAGTAAGCCCTGCCACTGCATTCTGCTCCTGAATCACAGTGGGCACTCTGAGTAGTGAAGCAACAAACAAAAGCGGGCCGCTTGCGTAGCCTCCAACTCCCACTGCAACCTGCGGTTTGAATTTCAATACAATAAAAAATGCTTTCAGCAAAGAGTAAAACAACTTGAAAGGAAGCGAAAGATTTGTAACAAACTTTCCTCGCTGAAAGCCTGCAATTTTTAAGCCTGTAATTTTATATCCCGCAAGTGGAATTTTCTCCATTTCCATTTTTCCTTCAGCTCCAACAAATAAAATATCAATATTTGGATGTCGCCTTTTCAAGGCATTAGCTATAGCCAATGCAGGGAAAATATGACCTCCCGAGCCACCACCGCTAATGATTATTTTTTTCAATCCGCCCATTATATCGCTAAATTTTCTTCTCCTTTTTTCAATTCAATATTTCTACTCACACTCAGGATTATTCCAATCGCTATACTCGTAAACACAACTGAACTTCCACCCATACTCACCAGAGGAAGCGTAAGACCCGTAACTGGGAAAACACCTACTGCCACCGCCATATTAATCATAGCCTGAAGCAACAAACTCAACCCAAGTCCAACTGCGAGAAAAGCTCCAAATGCTTTCGGTGCCTGAAAAACAATTCTGATACATCGGTAAAAGAATATCAGATAAACCAGCATCACAACCACGCCACCAATCAATCCGTATTCTTCGATGATGATGGCATAAATAAAGTCCGAATATGCTTCAGGCAAAAAATGTTTCTGTGTGGAATTGCCTGGACCGTTAGGAAATATTCCGCCTTTTGCAATGGCAATATTTGCCTGCAATGACTGATACGATTCGCCTCCTTCCAATCCCTTATGTAAAAAATGTGTTTCAATCCTGTTCTTCCATGTGTGCATCCTGCCCACAAGCATATCCTCGGGCAATAAGAGAAGTAATGAAAGAAAAATCCCCATTACCAATCCGCTTCCTCCCATAATCAAAGCGAGATGTTTATAGGAAACCCTGCCTATAAACAAAATGAACATTGATGTAAGAAAGAGAATAAGTGCGGTGGAGAGATTATCCTTTGCAATCAGTACAACAGGAATTATAATTGCTCCAATCATCGGTAATACTGATTTTTTGAAGTCTTTGATTTGTCCCTGATTCTGTGTCAGCATTCGGGCAAGAAACATAATGAGTCCAAGTTTTGCCAAATCTGAAGTTTGGAATGTCCATCCAATTAACGGAAGCCTGATCCATCTGCTCGCACTGTTTATTGATGTTCCCCAAAACATAGTATATACAAGTAGCGGAATACTAATAATCCAAAGAATTTGCGCGATACGCGAGTAATACTTGTAATTAATCAAATGTGCCAGATACATTAACCCAATTCCTCCAACTGCACTGAGCACCTGCTTAATCAAATAATAGGAAGTATCGCCATCGGTGTACTTATATGCAAGTGAGCCCGATGCACTATAAACAGCAAGCATCGAAAAAGTAAAGAGTATAAAAACCACCATCCAAATGATTTTATCACCTTGGAAATTTTCGAAAAATTTTGAAATGCTGCTATTCATATCTTATACCTCAAAGAATTATAGTTGATATACGCACTCTTTAAATTTATTTCCTCTGTCCTCATAATTTTCGAACAAATCAAATGATGCACATGCCGGAGAGAGTAATACAGCCTCTCCTGTTTTTGCCATTTGATATGCAGTGCGAACAGCATCTCGCATTGTGGTACAATTGATAATTACATCAACCGACTTACCAAATGCACTATGAAGTTTAGTATTATCAAGTCCTAAGCAAATCATTGCTTTTACTTTTGACTTAACCAATGGTTCAAGAACAGCATAATCATTGCCTTTATCAACGCCACCTGCAATCCAGATTATTTCTTTACTCATACTCTCCAATGCATACCATGTAGAATTTACATTGGTAGCTTTAGAGTCGTTGATAAATTCTACACCTCTAACCTTAGATACAGTCTCTAATCTGTGCTCTAAGCTTTTGAAGCTTGCCAGACTCTGGCGAATTTGTTCTTTTCGGAGACCATAGACGCTGCCTACGATTCCTGCTGCCATTGAGTTGTAAACGTTGTGGCGGCCTTTGATTCCTAATTCTTGGATGGACATGTTTAATTGGGTTTTATTGATTAAAAATTGGATTTCATTGTTGTGTACATAGGCTCCTTCTTCCACAGGCTTGTCATAGCTGAATGGGATTTTTCGCGCTTTAGTAGGATAGTTGTCGAGATTAGCCATCGTAATCTTATCATCGAGACAATAGATAAATATGTCCTGCTCGTTTTGATTCTTAGCGATATTAAATTTGGACGCTACATAATTTTGCAACTCATAATTATATCTGTCTAAATGATCGGGAGTAATATTTGTCAATACAGCCACATTTGGTCTGAAATTTTCTATATCATCCAGCTGAAAACTCGAAATCTCAAGCACATAGTAATCATGATTTTCAGTAGCTACCTGATATGCAAAACTCTTTCCGATGTTTCCTCCCAGCCCCACATTCAAACCTCCGTCTTTCAGAATCTGATATGTAAGACTTGTAACCGTTGTCTTCCCATTACTTCCAGTAATGCCAATTATTTGAGCATTTGTGAACCATGAAGCGAATTCAATTTCACTTACAACCTTGATTCCTTTTGCGCGAATCTTTTTCACGATTTCTGCTTTGTCAGGAATTCCCGGACTTTTCATCACAAGGTCAGCATTCAGAATTTTTTCCTCGCTATGCTGCTTTTCTTCAAATTCAATTCCGCGAGTTGCCAAATCATTTTTATATAAATCTTTGATAGCTCCACCATCGCTCACGAACACGTCATAGCCTTGCTTAGCTGCAAGTACTGCTGTACCCCAACCGCTTTCGCCCGCGCCTAATATGACTATTCGCTGTTTCACTATTATCTTACTTTCAAGGTTACTATTGACAATATTGCAAGTAGAATTCCTATAATCCAGAAACGAGAAACAATCTTACTCTCGTGCATTCCCAATTTCTGATAATGATGATGCAATGGTGACATAAGGAATACTCTTCTTCCTTCACCATACTTTCTTTTTGTGTATTTGAAATATGCAACCTGAATCATCACGCTCAGATTTTCAACCAGAAAAATTCCGCACATCAGCGGAATGAGCAATTCCTTCCGCACTGCAAAAGCAAGTGTAGCAATGATTCCACCAAGAGCAAGAGAGCCGGTATCGCCCATAAAAACTTGCGCAGGGTAAGCATTATACCATAAAAATCCTACACATGCTCCAATGAAAGCTGCTATAAAAATGGCGAGTTCACCTGAGTTAGGTATATACATGATATTCAGGTAATCGGCAAAAATGATGTTACCGGAAACATAAGCAAACACAAGGAGAGTAGCGCCTATAATAGCTGAAGTTCCGGTTGCAAGTCCGTCAATTCCATCTGTAAGATTCGCTCCGTTGGAAACTGCTGTGATAATAAAAATCACAATCGGAATAAAAATCAACCATGAATATTTTTTCCAGTCGCTGTTGAAATAACCCAGAAATTCTTCATAATCTACTTCATGATTTTTCAGGAAAGGAATTGTTGTAATCAGGTTTCTCTGCGAAACCATGTAATGCGTTTCGCCCTGATGATCTTTCACTGCTGAAACATCTTTAGGATTATATTTCGCAACAGTAGTAACAGGAATTTCTTCCTTCACATATACATACTGATTGAAATAAAGAGTTGCGCCTACAATGATTCCCAAACCGATTTGCCCTATTACTTTGAATGTCCCTGCAAGTCCTTTTTTATCCTTCTTGAATACTTTAATATAATCATCAACAAAGCCAATCAAACCAAGCCAAATAGTGGTGATAATCATCAGCACGATATACACATTATCAAGTCTCGCTAGCAACAAAGTAGGAATCAGAATAGCTCCGTGAATAATCAAACCTCCCATTGTTGGCGTTCCCTTCTTTTGATTTTCCCCAGCCAATCCAAGCTCGCGAATATTTTCTCCGATTTGTTTACGCTGTAAAAAATCAATAATTTTCTTTCCGTAAATCATTGAGATAACCAACGAAAGAATAATTGCCAATGCAGCGCGGAATGAGATATAAGTGAACAATCTCGCTCCACTGATGTGGTAATGTTCGTTGAGGTATGTAAAAAAGTAGTATAGCATAATTTTATTTTTCTAATTCATAAAATAATTCTGACAATACCGCCACATCATCATAATTGTGTTTCACTCCTGAAATCTCCTGATACTTTTCGTGTCCCTTTCCGGCAAGAAGAATGATATCATTAGGTCCCGCCAGTGATACTGCCATCTTTGTTGCCTCTCTCCTATCCGTATTAATTAAAACTATTTTCCTGTCAGTTATTTCAACACCCTGATACATTTCATTAATTATCTCCGAGGGATTTTCACTTCTCGGATTATCTGAAGTGAGAATACATTTATCAGAAAATCGTGAAGCTACTTGCCCCATCAACGGGCGCTTTGTTTTATCTCTGTCGCCACCGCAACCAATGACTGTAATCAAAAGCTGATTATCTTGCTTTAACTCTCGAATCGTGTGAATCACATTTTTCAATGCATCAGGAGTATGCGCATAGTCAATGATACCAAGAATCTTTTCGTTCTTTGAAAGTATCTGCTGGAACCGTCCCGGTGGAGGCTGAAGACTGCTGATAATTTGCAACGCTTCCATTTTGTCAATGCCAAGTTGAACACAAGCAGCATAAACTGAAGTGATGTTATAAGCATTAAACTCTCCAATCAAACTCGTGTGTACTTCAATTCCGTCAAGCGAAATATGCAATCCAAAAACAGAGTTTTCAATAATCTTACATTTATAGTCACTATTAGATTTGAGACTATAACTGAATTTGCGTGCATTACAATTTTGTAGCATAACCATTCCGTTTCTGTCATCGGCATTGGTAATGGCAAAAGCTGAACTTGAAAGATTATCAAAGAAAGCTTTCTTGGCCTTAAGATAATTTTCAAAGGTCTTGTGATAGTCTAAATGATCATGAGTGATATTAGTAAAAATGGCACCTTCAAACTTTAAACCTGAAATACGCTTCTGGTCTACAGCATGTGAACTCACTTCCATAAAACAATACGCACAACCTGCATCAACCATTTTGCGCAGTAAAGTATTCAACTGAATCGGATCAGGAGTTGTGTGTGTTGCAGGAATTACTTCTTCGTTGATTTTATTTTCAACAGTAGAAAGTAAACCAACATTAAAATCCAGTTTACTGAAAAATCTATAAAGCAATGTAGCTACTGATGTTTTGCCGTTCGTTCCGGTAACACCAACTAATTTTAAATCATGAGAAGGATTGCCGTAAAATGCTGCAGCCATTTTTCCTAACGCATCCGCACTATCTGTTACCTGCACATAAACAATATTCTCCATCAACTGAGCCGGCAACTCCTGACAAACGACAACAACTGCTCCGGCAGCAATTACTGAATCAATAAACTGATGCGCATCTACAGTTGTACCTTTAACTGCTACAAAGCAATCGCCAGATTTCACTTTTCTCGAATCAATCTGAATTGCATTTACAGCAATATCATTACTACCAAAAAGTTTTATTGGTGTAACATCGGATAATATTTGACTTAACTTAATCACGATACTAATTCGAGTTTTACTTGCTGACCTTTTCTGATTACTTCTCCCGGTTGAATAGATTGATTACTAATTAATCCTTTTCCGGAAAAAGAAACTTTCAGACCTATTGATTCCAATATGAATAAAGCATCACGCTGCGACATACCTTTTAAGTCAGGCATAATATTGTCCTTTACATCGAATGCTTTATATCTGCCGTTGTTCAACTGCACCCAATCTGCATCGGGCAGCTGCGTTTTAAATCCCAGTACATTGTAAATTTTCTCAACATCATAAGATTTTAATTTTGCGATTACAGGCATGGAAGGAGCTGCACCAAAAGGGTCTTTCTTCAAATGTTCAAACTGCAAATCCGTAGCATAAATTTTATCTGCAACTTCTCTGAAAATGTCACCTGCGACTTTATTTCCATAATACCCTCCAACAGTTGGGGAGTTAATCACCACAATCATACTGTACTGAGGATTTTCAGAAGGGAAATAGCCGCAAAAAGACGCTTGATAAATTGCTTCTGTATACCCCATATTATTCTGTGCAATTTTTGCTGTACCTGTTTTTCCTGCTATATCCAAGTAATCGGTCTTTAGGTTCATTGCTGTTCCATTATTCACCACACCTTCAAGAATTTGCTTCAGTTGCGAAACAGTTTGCTCGCTCATGATTTTCTTAGAAACGATTTTCAAAGTGTCAACTACTTCAGAGTAATGTGTTATTTTCTCAATGAGTGTCGGCTTCACTAAAACTCCGTTATTGGCAATCGCATTGTAAAACTGAAGTGTGTGAAGCGGAGTAATTCGCAACTCATAACCATGGGCAATAAAGGCGGATGACACACCGCTCCATTTTTCGGGAGCACTAATTACAGGCTTAGCGACACCGGACAATTCAATATTTACTAGCTCAGTAAAACCAAAGTCCTTAAGATGATTATAAAATTTCTTTGCAGCATGTCCGTAGTTATTAAATGCAAGTTTTGCCACTCCCACGTTGGATGACACTTCGATAATTCTTTTCACATCAAGCACGGGAGTTGCCGGTGGTTCGTGATCTTTAATTTCCTTATCGTAAAATTTTGCAGTGCCGTTGCCGCAGTTCACAGTAGTAGAAGAATTAACAAGTCCGTCTTCCATCATGGCTGCAATCACAGGAACTTTGAATGTTGAACCGGGTTCAGTTGCTTCACGTACAGCATAGTTCAGAAATTCAAAATAATTTGCTGTATCTCTTTTACCCATGTTTGCAATGGCCCTAACTTTGCCCGTCTTCACTTCCATCACTACTACACAGCCGTGATCTGCCTGGTGTTTTATTAACGCTCTTCGCAATGCATCCTGAGCCACATCCTGGATGGTAATATCTATTGTAGTATAGATATCTTTACCCGGTTGTGGAGCAACTTCTTCTTTAGTATCAAGCGGTCTGATAACTCCTGCGCCCAATTTCTGTACCAATTTTCTACCGGATGTTCCCTTGAGTAATTCATCGTACTTCAACTCAATTCCCGAAGAATAAATACCATCAAAATTTTCATCAACACCTAAAGTTCTGAGTGCCATAGAACCAAAAGGATGATCTCTCCGCTCCTTATTTTCCTCAATCAGCCCGCTTACATTTCTCTTTAAACGCAACCAGGGCCAGTGTTTCATTTTCAACAACTGATCATAAGCTACATTGCGCTTGAGTGCATAGTATCGGTTTTTCTTCTTATAATTTCTCACAAACTCTTTCCTGTATGTATCTTGCGATTTTTCAGGAAACATCTGCGACATAAGCAGCGATACCGAATCAACATTATTATCGAAAATTTCTTTCTTCAATCCTTCTGCTGCAAAGTCTATATACAAATCAAACAAAGGCAAAGACGCTGCAAGTAATTTACCATCATGCGAGTAGATATTTCCTCTCTCTGCTTTAATCGTTGTAGGATATATAGTTAAGCTATCAGCAAGACTTATGTAATACTTTCCTTTTGCCGACTGTGTGTAAAAAGCTTTACCAACAATACCGGCAGCCAAAAGACAAATCATCAGGAATCCTATATAGATTCTGATGATTACCTCCTTCTTTACATTTGTCTTTTCTGCCATTTAAAAAAACTTCTTTTTCTCTTTTTGTTTTTCAATCACCAATACTTCCGGTGCTTGTCTCAATTCATTAAGCCCATTTATTTTCACACGATTTGCAATCTCTGACTGGCTACCTGCTTTCATCAGCTTTGATGAAACGACCATGTATTCCCATCTGTATTGCTTAAGTTCCTTCTCCGCTCTGCTGATTCTACGCACCATCTGATCTGCGTAGTGATTATTAGCGATGTGCAGAAACGCAAGCAGTAGCAAAAACAAGATGAAAGGCAAACTGGTCAGAATCTGCTTCATACTGTTTTCTCCCATCACATCAAACACAGACATGTACTGCGACAATGTCCGCCTTTGCTGCTTTGGCGCTTCCTTTTCAGTTGTTATGTTTTCTGTTTCTGACATCTATTTTTTAATACCAATTCTCAGCTTCGCACTTCGTGACCTGCTGTTTACTTTTTGTTCCAACTCACTTGCTTCTATCGGTTTTTTATTGAAGAGTTTGAACGGCACTTCAAATCTTCCGAACTCATCTTTCACTGGCTCTTCGCTGAATACTCCATTTTTAAAGAACTGCTTCACTAATCTGTCTTCGATAGAATGAAAAGTGATCACGCAAATTCTTCCTCCTTCATTCAGCACTTCAGCACTTTGTTCCAGAAATGCTTTCAATACGCCCAGCTCATTATTCACTTCCATTCTGATTGCCTGAAACACCTGCGACAGATATTTCCAGCGCTCACCCATGATTAATCCGCTCTCCAGAAAGTTCACAAAGCCATCAGTCGTTGCGAACTGCTTTGTTTTTCTCGCCTCTGCAACTGCTTTTGACAGACGTTTTGAATTTGGCACTTCGCCAAACTCGCTGAACATCTTCACCAGACTCTCTTCGTCATAAGTATTCAGCACATCCGCAGCAGTCAGCTCACTTTTTCTGTTCATACGCATATCGAGCGGCCCTTCAGAACGATAGCTGAAGCCGCGCTCTGCTGTATCAAACTGATAAGAACTCACTCCTAGGTCTGCCATGATTCCATCCACTTTTGTGATTCCTTCAAGGCGCAAAAACTTTTTCAAGTCGGCAAAGTTTGCATGAACCATCGCGAGTCTGCTATCCTTAATCGTATTCCTGAAAGCATCTTCGTCCTGGTCGAATGCAATCAAACGACCTTCAGAACCCAACTGCTCAAGAATAGCATGCGAGTGACCACCACCACCGAAGGTGACATCTACATAAATGCCGTCAGGTTTAATCGCCAAACCGTCCACGCATTCTTTCAAAAGAACGCTGAGATGATACATTACTATTATTTATTTTCTACCGAGTCAATATACTTGGCCACATCTTCCGCAATAGCACTGATATTGCTGATGTTACCCTGTATGTATTGCTCGTATTTGTTTGCATCCCAGATTTGGATACGGTCGAACTGTCCTTTCAGGATCACTTCTTTAGCAGACGAGATATATCGCATCAGCGATTTTGAAATCAGAAAACGATCTGCGTTATCTAATTCCATCTCAGTAAGCCCAACCGTAATGGCATTTTTGAATGCCCGATGCGTAGGGTTGAAATCAGAAAGCTTCGATAATTTTTGCTCTTGTTTATCCCAGGTCTGCATCGGATAAATCACTAAGCAGTCTTCAATGTCTTTGGCTATCATAAAACGTCCGGAATCAGAAGCAGGAAACTGCTTCTTCATGACAGTCGGCATTTTGATTCTGCCTTTATCATCTACCGTACATTGTATTTCTCCTAAAAACCTCATAGTGATTTAACTGGTACAAACTTAGGAATCATCAACGCATATTCCCACTTTCTACCACTAAAATAGTCAACAATTTGCAAACAAACCAAATATTAGCATTAAAATCTTTTAATATCAACGATTCTAGTTGTGGTAAATTGTGGGATTTACAAATAATAGTTTATACACAAAGCCATTTTCAACAGGGTTTTCAACCTGTTATCCACAGATATTGCCCGCTTATGAACGGTTAAAAAACTGGACGTGGAAAAGAATCGCTTCGACAAGCTCAGTAAGTGGAGAATTCAAGTACGAGGAAATCCTTTATCTTCCGCCCGATGATTGTATCCAACCTCTATTATCTGCCGCAAATCAGCTGGTTTAAAGAAGTGATTCATGAACATGAAATCACACTGGAACAGCATGACAACTGGCAGAAATCTTCTTTCAGAAATAAAACGGTAATTGCAGGAGCAAACGAATTGCAAACATTAAGCATTCCCATAATTGGCGGAAGAGAACAGAAAACAACATACAAAGACATAAGAATTTGCTATACCGACCGGTGGCAGCAAGTTCACCTTACAGCAATAAAATCAGCCTACAGCAGCGCTCCGTTTTTTGAGCATTACGTAGATTACTTCAGTCCGTTTTACGAAAAGAAAACGGAATTTCTTTTTGATTATAATTTCGAATTGTTGCAACTGTGTTTCAAACTGCTGAAAACTGAAAGGAAAATATTGCGAACAGATGATTATAAAAAAGAAATTCCTGATGCTTTAGACATCAGGAATTCATATAATACGAAGAAAGAAATTTTCAAACCGAGCAAATCTTACATTCAGGTTTTTAGTGAGCGGCAAGGCTTTCAGCCGAATGTTTCAGTAATTGATTTACTATTCAATGAAGGACCGGAAACTGTTAAGTACATCATGGATTTAAAGTGATATTAACTTCCTTATTTGTAACATTTCCATCATGGTCTTCAAACTGAATAACAGCTTTCACGGGTGTAGCTTGAGTAACAGTCACTTGCAATTTTTCATTATAATCGTATGATTTAATCGAATGAACGTAGAGTGTTTTTGCGACCAATAAATACCCATCAGAATTTCGCGTAATCGAGATTCGTCCAGTATGTAAATCTTCATTATCACTGGCATTTCCTGAGAATAAAATTGAATCCGTTGTACTAAAAACCGCTCCTTCAGCTGGAGACACAACAGTAACAACAGGAGCCACTTTGGAGCTATCGGAATCAGTTGGCTTTTTACATGCATTGATAACAAAAAACCCAGTAATTAATACAACAACAAAGAGGTTTCTACTATTCATAATTCAAATTTTAGAACTCAGCGAATAAAGGGTTTTTAATAAAGTCTTCATCAGAAAGTGTCTTTAAAAATAATATCAATTTCGATTTTTCATCATTAGTAATTGTAATACCTGTATTTCCATTCTGCTGAAGAATCGTATCTAAAGTAGCCGATGGCTGAACACCAAGACGATAATGGTCTATCACTTCTTCCAACGAAAAGAATCTGCCATCGTGCATATAAGGAGCTGTATAGCCAACATTTCGCAGACTTGGCACTTTGAATTTGTATTCATCCGTAGCACTTAATGTTATTACATATCTGCCCTTATCTGAATTTTGAGCCAATCCGTTATTCCTGAAATTTTGATCGGTAAACAAAACACCGGAATGACAAGAAGAACACTTCTGTTCAAAAATTTGTTTCCCTTCATTTTCATCGGCAGAAAAAGTTGCAGTACCGGCTATCACTTTATCATATTTTGAATTTGCAGAAACTAACATCACCATAAACTGCGACATGGCTTGCATCATTTTTATCCCTGTAATGTCATCAGATCCAAAAGCATCCTTAAAAAGTTTTTTGTAATTGGAATCAGAACCGATTTTAGCCACGACATTAGAAACCGTTTCATCCATTTCTACAGGGTTTTGAATTGGACTTATCGGAACTAAGTCAAGATTATGCACCCCACCATCCCAAAAGTAATTTTGCATCCATGCCATATTTTGAATTGCTGGCGCATTGCGTGTGCCCAACTTATCTTCAATTCCATGACTAACAACATGCCCGTGATGGGTAAATGCCGAAAATGAAATATGGCAACTGCCGCAAGAGATAGTGCCATCCCGGGATAACCGCCCATCGTAAAAAAGTTTTTTACCTAACTCAAAACCTGCTTTTGTGACCGGATTAGTTTGAGTTGGATAAGTTGGAGCAGGAAATCCCTGAGGGACTTCAAAGCCCTTAAATACCTCATTGCCGGGAGCCTCTTTGTTACAAGAAGCTACCAGCAATAAGGCAAATAAAAACAAGAAATACTTGTTCATAAATTTAATCGTTGTGAACATGATTTACAGAAATCATGCTTGAATAGTTATTAGCAATATTTACTGAATACGCATTGAACATCACCATTGGATTTGCAAAGAAATCAACATTTGTTATTCCGTTTAATACTTTCAGCGCATCTACATAAAGATGAGCCTCAGGACCAGAAGTCTTAGCTTTACGTACTTCCGCATTTGTACCATTGAATGAAAGCGTAACATTTTTAATATTATTGATTGTAGGCGAGCTGTAACCTCCGTATCCTCCGATGTGGTACATGAACATTTTCATAGTAGAAACGCTATCATACATTCCTTCCATTTTAAGGAAGATGTATCCTGAATTCCAAGACCAGTACATATCCTGCCCTGCAGCAGTAGGATCTAATGCTCCGGTGCGCTCACTTACAGGAAGTGTGTTGCGATTGCTATCCACTCCGATAACAAAAGAAACTCCGCTATAATTGCCCTCAGGAATATCACTTAATTCCACATCAGCCGTGGTTTCATCAGACTCCTCCACTAAGAAATAAGAATTATTTTGCGGTACTGTATATTTTGAACCATCGCTATTAAGTAAAACTACATTGCTGATATAGTAGTTAAACTTAGAGATATTAAAGCTTTGCCCCAAAGCATTAGAGTATGTTCCAGTATTAAGAACTAAATCATCAGCACCTGCTCTGTTGTCAAAGTGAAGCATCATTTTCCCTTTTTGTGATGGGTCATAATCCTTTTTAGTTTCCTTTTTGCAGGATTGTAGTGTTAAAGCTGATACAGCAAAAATTGCGAATACAAATTTTAAATTTTTCATGTTTTATTGTCTTGTTTTTTAAAAGAAATAATTGAATTGAATTGATGAAAAGCTTGCCATATTCAAATGACTTTTGGCAAGTGATTGAAAAACAGGTTGACGAAACCGGATACCGATACCATACTTTTCTTTGATACGGACATCAAATGTAGCTTCTGCAGACAAAAGGTTGCCTCCGCTTAAAGAGATGGCAGCTTCACGGAATTTGTTTTTCTTAAAATAGTCATATATCAACGACACTGACGGAATAAAACGATTGGTATTCACTTTCTTGTTATAGGCTGCTCTTAGCCACAATTGTGAGCGACCACCAATCTGTAAATTATCTTTGTTGGGTAAAGCATAACGATAAAAAGCGCCTATTGATGCAGTAAATGCCTTTATACCAAACTGATATTCGATTTGTGGAATAAATTGCCAGGCCGCATTGCCAGGCTGTATTAAAGGAGAAAAGCCTGTGGTGTCAATACTTTTCTTGAATTCACCGGTTGGGAAGCAAGTATTGAATCCAAAATAAAACACATGAAAGGTGTTCTTATATTTAATCTTTGGGGTCATAGCAGAAACACCGATAATGATGTCTCCTAGTCCATTATAGGATAGATTTTCTGTGCCGGTTCGCTTGTTAAAAACAAAAGGCAACTCAGCTTGAACAGATACATATTTCTGCACATTCCATCTGCCTGAAAAAACAACAGATTGGAAAATATCTCTATAGTCAATCGTCATTTGCTCATTGATATATGAGGGCAAACGGAATTTATCACCTGTCACAGCATATCTAACCCCAAGTGATGATTTTAAGCCATTAATAAAATTGTCGGCACTCATCATGGAAGAACAACCAGATGCAGAGCAACAACTCTGAGCTTCAGCTACTGACCAATCCAGTAAAGCCAAAGCAAAAAATACATTTTTCACTTTTGATTTTTAAATTATAAAACAAGTATGGTCTTGAGTTATAATTATGCGCAAGGCGGATGAGAAACTTCTGCTATGTACGAATGCAAATACATCGCATTTCGCTGCGAAGAAAAAGGAATTTGAACTTCTGAAATTGAAACGTCCATTTTTAAATAGGCATTGTCATTCTGACACCATACAAAGTCTTCAAATATTGAAATTGATTCCCGCTGTGGCTCAGACTTATTTTCAGAATTGACTTGCGCCAATTCCTTTTTCAAATAACACTTACCGTTACATTTTTTGGCTGGTGCATTTTTATTTACACAAAGTGTTTGTGCAATCGCTTTTTGATTGATAAAAAAGGCTGTAACCAGAAAAGCCTTGCCTATAGAGGCTATAAGCACAATTGTAACCACAAAGTATATTAACGCCTTTTTCACGCCTCCAAGGTAAAGAATTTTTTATTCCTATTTATGACTTGAGTCATTTCGTGTTTAGAATATATCGTTTGTTGTTCTAATACTCATCTGAGGTGAAGTGTAAACAGAAGCAACTCCGATTACTGTCTTTGCGCCACTAGGGTAATTTGTCGTACTGAATGTTGCTACGTTAGTTCCTGTTCTGCTATATAACGTGAAAGAGCCTGTGCCATCATTTAAAGTAACATTTCCGCCATAAACACCGCTATTTCCGCTTAACGTCACATTCAAAACCTTTACCAACATAGATTCGTATTTTTTCAGGTTGCTATTTAGCTGTTGAAATGTAAGCGTAGTGGTAGCAGCTGTGGTAACACCAACTTTAGTCACATTACTCAAAGAGAGATTATTAAGCTGAAGAAGACCTTTAAATTCAGAAAGCTCGCCACCTGATGTGTTAATCTCTACAGAATCGCCTACCAAAAAAGAATGATTTGCAGAAAATCTAACAGTAATTCCAGCAGTGGCATCCTGAACTACCAAGTTTTTAGGGTCGAAATTATTTGCACTGTTATCAGAAATTACAACCGCATGTATTTTCCTGGCACATGGTGCAGGAACAGTAGCGCCTGAATAATAAGCACGCAAAGTGGCTAAATCTATATCTGCTGAAGAACCAACTTGTGTTCCATCACATCTCAAATTGCTTTTTTCATTTACATCGTTTGCATTTCTGATTAGTAATTGCTTTGTCCAAGTGCTTCCTGACCTATATACAGTGTATATGGAAGTAAC
This sequence comes from Bacteroidota bacterium, assembly GCA_947461105.1. GTDB lineage: Bacteria > Bacteroidota > Bacteroidia > Chitinophagales > LD1 > CALAYL01. Next base: position 31,472 of record CANHIG010000003.1, read on the forward strand.
ATCACATTTGCCCGCAGGTGTAGGAGTGGAGGCAAACCTAGCATAGCCACTTGTTCTTACAGTAATAGTATTTGCCGAACAATCTTCTAATATTCTATTTAAAGAACCCTTGTTTATAGCATCAGCATAAGGCTGATAAATATCCTGACACTGAAACTCCAAGTCTTTTATTTTTATAAGCATGGATTGATATTTGGTATTATCCAAATCAGATATTTTTAACTCAACAGGAGTTACCGATATTCCCCATTTTCCTTTCAACAATTTATCCTGAGCAACAGTTGTATTAATATAACCCAAACTACCATCAGCATTGTCCACATAACCCCCAACCTGATATAAACCGGAATATTCCCCAACATATAAATCCTTGCATTTAACGAATACTCTTCTTCCAACAGGAAATTCATTATACAAAGAGGAATTATCCACTTTCAATTGGATACCTCCAGTAGAGTCCTGAATAGTTACTACTTTATATAAGTTACCATCTTTGTCATCAGCATTTACAATACCCGAAATAATCCAGTCGTTATCCACTTTCTTTGGCACTCCGGTTCCAAGCGTATAAATGGCTTTTAAATCTTTAATTGTAGTATTTGCTGACACGCCCTTAGGGTCTTCTCCGCCTGTTGGGGGCGCATCAAATTTTTCTTTAACACAGCCCGACAGGGCAAATGCAAGTAAAATAACGCCTGCGATATTTTTCATAATAATGATTTGTACTTGTTTGAAATATGGTGTTTTCATAATTGATTTCTTATTGCATTCTAAAGTTAATTGAAATAAAATATCCAATACCTCTGGCATATCTGTATCTGGTATCAAATTTCTGCGGATTTTTATCAAAGTAGTCAAATCGGAGCTGCTCATTCGCGCTGATAACAAAGTTTGTGTTGTTAGTCACGTTTGAAATTGTTGCGTTAAAAATCAGATAGAAGCGTTCTTTGGTTTTAAGCTTAAATGTTCGATTGATTAGCCAAGAGTATCCACCACGAATATCCATAGTAAATTGACCTTTCAATTTTTCCTGATCAATAATTCTATTCCATTGATCCGAACCGGCATCCAATCCACTAACAGCGTTAGAAGTTCTGCGAGCCGGATTAACCGCTACCCACATCCAATCAAAATAATTAAAGTTCACGCCTACATTCCAAAACTTAGGGGAGCGATATCGAAGACCCGCAGAAGCTGCAAGTTGCGGTGAACCTGCGATATTAAATCCTTGCCAATAAACAGTTTGCTGATTGTCCAAAACCTTTGAATCATTATTTCTTGTGATGTATGCTGTAGGACGTGTGGTATATGTGTATCGCCCGATACTTGCAACCGCATTGGCCCCAAAACCTTTATAAATCTCTGCATCCACTCCAAGCTCGCCACCAAAATAGCGCTTTCCAACTCCGCTCAAGGAATAGTTCACCATTGTTCTGTAATCATCATTAAAGTACAAATAGTTCTGAATACCATCTTTAAATTCAGTGTAGAAGAAGTTTGCCTTAACTGATACCTTAGGTGCTTTAAAGATATATCCACCCTCTATGCTCCATATCTTTTCACTTTTCAAGGTTGGAATAATTTCATTTCGCATTGTTGGTGCAAGGTATGTATCATGAAAGTTTGGAGCCTGTGTTTGATAAGTTGCGTTTGCATAAACATAATTTCGCCCGTTTATCTTAACTGAGCCTCCACCTTTCACCCCAAAATTGATGAAAATATTCTTTTTAGAATCGCCATAAGAACCGTTAGGGAAAAGACCATTTCTAATTAACCCCGTTCGCCAAAAATCGGTGTTGGATAATTGACCAGAAAGAAAAAAGTCAAAACGATTGTATTTGAAAGCTAGCTGAGACCATGCCTGAGCTTTATGGACAGTCATGGTGTAATCATATCCATATTTATCGCCTACCATTATTATTCTGTTAGGTTGATTAAGATCAAATTGCGGAGCGTTATTATCATTTGGATAATCCCTTTCTGCAAACATATTCACGTTCACAAAAAAATCGCCTCCCAGCAAGTCTTTCAACTGCTTGTAATACCTGTTTCTCTCAAACTGATATGTAAGACCTCCGCTGTATGATATATGCTCATCCAGTGAATGATTGGCAATTGCACTAAATTGCGCAGAGTTCACCTCGGCAACTCTATCGCTTAACACATAGCGCGACCAAGCGCCATAAACAGCTTGCCCTGAGCCATTGGCATTAGGCACAGAATCATATCTATTAGCATTTATCTGATAAAATCTATCCCATTGAATCTGTAACAAATCTTTATCGCTCTCCAATATATTTCTTGCTTCTGCACTCGCAAAAGAATCAGTGATTAGACTTGGAATATTTTTGTAATAATCTGGCGCAGGATTAGTGGCATTATACCAGTCTATTCCAGAGTATCGCTGCTTACCAAACTGATACATGGCAGATAAAATAAGGTTTGTTTTTGAGCTAAACTTCCCTTCATAGATAAGCTGGAAAACAGGAATGAAATTATTGGTCTCATTAGCATTTCTAATTTGTCCATTTTGATAACCCCATGAAGTATTGTAATATTTATTTCCTGAAATCTGTTGCATCTCTCTGGTTGAAACTGCCGCTCTGGTGTAGCGTGTGGGAGCACCAAATGCGACTAATGAGAGGCTATGCTTTTCACTAATGAGCTTCTCCACTGAAAAGAAATAAGAATATCCATCATAGTAAGTACCAGGTTCATAGCCCTTCTCTGCCCATCGCCTTGCAAAAGCACCAGCCACAGCCCAATTTCCTTTCATAAATCCACTGACATAACTTGCTGCTATTCTGTTGCGGTAACGCTGATTGGTTACAGCATAGGATGCATTCAACCCTTTAAATAAATGTCCCGCTCTGGAATCAAACATAATAGCTCCGCCAATATTACCATAACTAAATGTAGAATTTGCAAGTCCTATTGAGGATTGTCGGCTTCTAAACATATCGTTCAGTCCGCCCCATTCAGACCATGCTACATTTCCTGATTCCGGGTCATTCATAGAAAGCCCGTTAATCAATACATTGGAATATTCACCTGCGTAACCCCTATATCTGTATCCACCTGATGAAAGCTGAAAAGATGCGGCTGATAAAAAAGCATCTCTTGACGATGATAAAATGCTTGATACATTTTGGGAGACAGTATTATCCTCTAATTCAGACTCAGATAAATTAACTACAGGAATATTCTCCGGATTTTTCAGGCTGCTTATTGCTGAAGTAGTATCCACCCCAAAATCCTGAGCAAAAAGATGAAATCCTATCGCAACAAAGAATAACGTAAATAATTTTTTCATTCGCTAAAAATATTTTATTCCAAATAGTCAGAACAATAACATACCTAATTTTTCATCCCAATCTTAATAACAATTAAACCTTGATTCAACATTAATGACCTACGCCAAAAGTATATAAATCTATCACTTTTTAAAAAGTTTGGCACATTAATTTAATGGATGAAATAATTATTAATATTCACATAAAATTGATTCATTAGCTTTATCAAAATTCAATTCATATATGTTTAAAAAGGAAATCACTCTTTTAGTCTTCTTATTATCATTGTTAAATGCTTTTTCTCAGGAAAAAAAGGCTTATCAGGTTTCAGTCATTGGGTTTTACAATTTGGAAAACTTTTATGATACCATCAATCAAAAAAATGTAAATGATGATGAGTTTACTCCCGAAGGTCCAAGACATTACAACGCTTCGGTATACAAAGACAAAATTGAGCGCTTAACCGAAGTGTTATCCAAAGTCGGAACAGATATTAGCCCGGATGGATTAGCATTTTTCGGAGTGGCTGAAATTGAGAATGAATCCGTGCTATATGATTTGGTAAATCATTCTTCAATTAAAGGAAGAGGTTATAAAATTATCCATTATGATTCGCCTGACGACCGTGGTGTGGATGTCGGACTGATATACAACCCGAAATATTTTAAGGTGCTAGGCAGTGAACCTCTTCGTGTTCCATTAGTAGATGAAAATGGGCTTCCCAGGAGAACTCGTGATGTGTTGTGGGTTTCAGGAAGTTACCTTGGTGAGGAAATGCATGTTTTTGTAAATCACTGGCCATCGAGACGAGGAGGCGAGTTTGCCTCTGCTCCCGGAAGAGCTTTAGCTGCAAGCGTTTCAAAGAAAATAATTGATTCCTTAATGGTAATTAACCCAAATACGAAAGTGGTTTTAATGGGAGATTTGAATGATGACCCTGTAAGTCCGAGTGTAGCTAAAGTATTAGGGGCGAAAGGAAAAGCTGAAAGCGTGAAAGAAGGAGAATTGTTTAATCCCTGGGTAGATTTTTTCAAGAAAGGAATCGGCACACTTGCTTATAATGATTCATGGAATCTATTTGACCAAATCATTATCAGTTACGGATTTTTACCTAAATATCAAGAGGGCGTTTTTTTTAAAGAGGCGCGTATTTTCAACCGAAATTTCATGGTACAGCAGACAGGTCGCTATAAAGGATACCCTCTAAGAACCTGGGATGGAATGATATACAACCATGGCTACTCCGATCACTTCCCAACTTACCTTGTATTATTGAAAGAAGTAAAATAACCCCATGCAATACAAGCTATTCATAATTACTGCTCTTATCCATGTAACTGCTTATGGGCAAAATGAAGTGTCATATGCCAGATACGCAAAGGATTCTGTAGTTGTAAACGGTCATTCTGATGAATGGCAGAAACCCTTTAATTTTTATGATAGTAATACCGGATTCTATTTCAGTATCTCAAATAATGCTCAATATCTTTTCCTATGCTTTGAGACATCCAATCCAATGAATCAGCTGAAAATAATCAAAACCGGGCTGAGTGTTTCTCTATCTACAAAAGGCAAAAACAAAAAAAACACTATTATCAATTTCCCACTTCCGGATAAAAATCTAGCAGCGAACCATCCAGCTGGCAATATGGACATGCTGACCTTGAGAACAGATTTCTTTTTGAACCAAACAGAGGCTCAAACACTAGGCTTTTCAAGTGTAAACGGAACTATTTTGCTTAATAATGATAAAATTTCGATTGGTGCAAATTGGGATAAAGAAAATAATATGGTTTTTGAGTATAAAATTAGTCTGAAAGAAATTTTTGGCAATGATTTTGATTTTAAATCAAACAAAGAGCAAGTACAGTTGAAGGCAGAAATTAATGGATTGCCGAAAAAAAATATTGCAAACATGAACTCCAAAGCTATGAGCGGCAGAACTATAGTGAATAACGGACAACAAAATCTAAATGCAAATCAAGGCGTGATGGGAACCAATACTATGGGAAATCCTATGGCTCAGCAAATGCAACCATTGGCAACTGATAATAGTGATAATGAGAACACTGATGCGGATGCAGAAAGAGGTTTCCTCTATGAAAAAGCAGAACTAAAACAGAAATTCTTATTAAACACAGATTTCTAATCTTCTTGATATAGACTTTCCTAAGATGGGAAATCCCCCTTATTACTCTTGAAATACAAGACACAAATCCTTTTCTCAGCCTTATTTGACTGCATGCTGAAACAGAAGCCGACTTTACATCAAAAAGCATGGTGTTCAGAAAGATTAGTCAATAAATTTACTCATAAAAAAGCCACGCTGCTCGCGTGGCTTTTAGAGTTATTTTTTATCGTATCCTGGACCTGTTTTCGTATCGTCCACAGGAGCGTTAGGATCGTATTCAATTTCCGGAGCCTCTTCAGGTTTATCAGGCAAGATTTTAAACTCAACCCTTCTGTTTCTAGCTCTACCCTCTGGATCATCTTCTCCTTGAACATCATTAGGTGCAATTGGCGCAGTTTCACCAAAGCCTATTGCAATTACTCTCGCTTCTTCTATACCTTTTGAAACCAGATATGCCTTAGCTTCGTCAGCTCTTCTTTGAGATAGCTTTACGTTGTATTCATCGCTACCTTTGCTATCTGTGTGACCTTGTACTTCTACACTATAACCAGGATGCTGAACTAATATTGCAAACACTGAGTCCATTTTCAATTTGTAAAAATCTATAACTAAAGACTTATCAAATGCAAAATATATGTTTTCAATTTTCACTTTGTTTTTGATGATTGGGTCAATTAAGAATACTTGATAAACAGTATCCTTAGTTTCATTTTCATCTACAGCAAAGTTCTCAACAGATGGCCAGTAACCTTCTTTAGTTCCATTCACTTTAAATTTATCACCACGCTTGATAACCAAACTAAATGGCTTAGCTACATCTGTAACCTGATCTCCTACAAAATCAAAGTTTTTACCATCAACTTTATAAAAAGAGGAAGTAACACCCGCAATAGGTTTTTTATCAGGATCTGTTCTCAAGGCATAAATACCTTGAAGGATGATTTCCTCATTTATTGCAACATTCCAAATGTCATCGCAGCAAGTTTCACCTCTGATTGTTTTGGTTCCGGAACGGTTAGAAACCACATAGCCTCTCTTGCCTCTTTCATCCAAAACAAAATAGATATCATCCGCTGAAGAGTTCACAGGAGCACCAAGATTATATGCAACACCCCAAGCATCAGGAGTTCCTTTCACTTTAAATACATCTAAGCCTCCAAGATTTGGACGACCATTAGTACTAAAATAAAGCGCTTTCTCTTTTCTATCATAATATGGAGAGTATTCATCCCCTGATGTGTTTACATCATTTCCGATATTCTTAATTGGACCAAAAGATTCTCCTTTTATCTCAGCATAGAATATATCTAATCCTCCTCTTCCACCTCTATCAGAGACGAAATACAAAGCTTCTTTTCCATCTTTTGTAATACCAAAGGCAGGCTGAGTTGTAGTTCCCTCAGGATTGTTCAATGCTTTTAACTCTTCAGGTTCACCCCAGTCTTTTCCTACTCTTTTAGAACGGAAAAGCTTACACTTCATAGAAACAATTTCAGATTGATCACACTTTGTAAAATAAAGAACCTTTTCATCAGCATTCATAACCCCATTACCAACGTGAGTTTTTGAGTCATTTGGAGGATATGAAAGTCTGGTATCGCTTTTCCATGTTTTACCATCTTTAGTTGCAATATACATTTTAGCGAAATAGTCCTGATCACTCTTGGTGATGTTTATTGCAGTATCAGATTTAAGAGAAGAATACAAAAGTCTGTTTCCACTTAAAGGTTTTGGAGCAAAATCAGTCAAAATGTTGTTTACAGAACCTTCTTCATGCTCCACTTTCATTTTGTATGGATTTGCCAACCAGGCATTTGATGAATCACAACCAATAATCTCGGTTTTTGCCAAGCTTTTGTAGCTAATATCCTTTTTGTCGAGCTTAAGCTTCAAATAACCCTGAAAAGTCTTTTTTGCTTCCGCATACTTCCCATTCATTTTTTGCATTTGCCCCAGAAAAAAAGTACTGTTTGGCCACTTATCAGCTACTTTTTGAATTTCAAGTACATAATATTTCTCTGCAGCCTGATAGTCGCGTAAACTTCTGTTCAGCTCCGCCAAAAGGTGAATTACTTTGACTTTGTCCGGCTTTGCTTTTACAACATCTTCCAAGTACCCGACAGCATTAAAGTAACTTCCCTCTTTAACGAGGTCTTTTGCCAACTTAGTTTTTTTGCCGGTCTTTACATTTGGGTATTTCAGAACCTTCTGTTTTACACCTTCTTCATCTTGAGCACTTACGGTTATCGTAACTAAAGACAAAAGTGCGATTAATACTTTTTTCATTTTTACAGGTTGGGGTAATTAAGGTTTAAAATTGATTTTAGTAACGTGGGTTAAATAGATAATTATTTTCAGCAAGTTTTTTCAAACCTCCGATGTAAGTAAGACTTAACTCAAATGCGAGTGGCTGGGTTGATTGCGCAATCGCAGCTTTTGAGTCTTTTTGTAATTGAGTTAAACGAACATCAAATGCGGCTCCAAATCTGAATTTATTGTATTCAAATCCTAGTTTAGGGATGATATCTCTACCTACCCTACCCCAGCAACCCAAAAATAGAATTGCAGTCTTATCGTCAGAATTCAATATTTTATATCCTAATGTAGCTCCTAAATCAATCTCAGTTGATTTTGCCATGTATTGGAAGTAAGCACCAGGAATAATTAAAAACTTCTTTTTGATTTCAAATTCAAACCCTGCGCTGGCAGAGTGCCTGAAATCTCTTTTTGCGGCAGTACCAGTATTTAAAACATGATCACTAGGTCTTGCAATGTTAAACATAGAATAGCCAGAATAGAAAGTTAACCAGTCAATTGGCTTAGTATTGAAAAACGCACCAGCGCTAAAGTTAAATGCTACTGGCTTGGTAGATACTGATAAAACTTCTCCTGCCTTTGAAGGGTCATAAGTTAAATCAGGATTAAATCCGTCATTGAAAGTGTAATTAAAATTTAGCTTTCTAAATTCTAACTGCGGTTGGAAACCAACAGAAAGCTGAGTGCTTTTCTTTTTTCCGAAACCCAAGGTATAGGCCAAGTCAAGAGCGATTTTTGTATTGTTTATGGTATTGGTTTTGCCATAATATGGATTGCTAGCATCTGCTATTGAGCGGAAATTCTGCATATCGTTTATCACCAATAATCCCACTCCAAGAGCATTTCCTTTCATTTTGTCTTTCAAAAGTGAAAAATCCACAGAGCCTGCGACAGTAGAATATGGCTGAATGTCTTTAGGAGCAAACCATTGACCACGATAGATAACATTTGCTCGGTAAAGCCCATCAAACTTACCGGCCAATGCTGGGTTCAAAGTGAGTGGAGACGCATAATATTGTGAGAAATGTATGTCCTGAGCATAAGTACCTATGCAACATACAAACATCAAAAATGGAAATAAAACTTTTCTCATGATTTATGGGTTGAATAAATTTATTGTTACAATAATCGGTCTTTTATTTTATTTTATGAAATATTTCTAGCGCAATAATGCAAAACTGCCAACAAGATTATTAACAATTGCTCCATTTGGCTGATTTGCATCAGGACTTGATATTTGAATGTAATATGTATATGTATCAATAGCAGCAATTAATCCACCTACTTTTCCATCCCATCCCGGAGCGACAGCTCCGCTATAGACCAACTGTCCCCAACGATTATAAATTCGCATTGAAATTACTGAAGCAGACGAACCAGGAGGGAAATATGGGTAAAAATACTCATTAGAACCATCTGCATTGGGGGAGAATCCTGTAGGTACTGCAAATAGTCCGGGTGGATTTACCGTTAATGAAAACGAGTCCAATGCTGTGCAGCCATTAATCGCATCAAACACATAAACAGTATACAAGGTTGTTTCCAGAGGAGAAGCATTTGGACTTGCCAAAATAGAATCAGTGATGTAGGCTGTAGGAATCCAGTTATAAGTTAAGGATGGAGTATAGTTACTGCCTGAAATGTTTGAGAACAACTGGGTGCTATCTCCCTTGTTAATTGTATTCTTATCGGCTGATGATGAAGCTTTTACTTTAAGACAATAAATATTTACTTGTTGACTTGAAGAGGCAGTACAATCGTTACCATCAGTGATAGTAAGCGCATAGATCCCAGAATTGCTCACACTCAAATCGGAGTTGGTAGTTGAATTAGACCATAAGTATTGAGTATTCCCTGTAAAATCGGTAATGACAGGATTTAGATTTATAGAAGTATCGCAAGCACAAACATCAAAATCAGAACCTAGTGAAACTAATGGAGGAGTATAAACAAACACTACTGCTGAATCTTTAATTAAACATCCAGCAGCATTCTTTGCAACTACACCAAACTTAGTTGTATTAGAGACCGTTGCAATAGGGTTAGGCAAAGTAGAATCATTCAATAAACTTGCGGGAGTCCATGCAAAATCAACGCCCTGCCCCGACATAAACAATTGCGCCTGACTTCCCGGGCAAACTGTATCTGGATTTACATCGATGGAATACAAAAAAGTAGAGAGACTTACACAGACCGTATCTCGAACTTTACATCCATTATTATATGTAACCTCAGCTGTGTAGCATGTATTCTGAGCTGGAGCTGCTACAGGATTGAAGATTGATGTGTCACTAAGTGAAATACCCGGTGACCAAGAGATGCCAGTGATAGAAACACCGCTTGTTTGAGGTGTGAAACGATATGCATCAGGTGTTGAAACAGTCCATGCCTGGGCATCTCTACCCGGCACAGGAATGCCAATTGTTCCTGAAGAATCTTCTATTCCTTGCGTATGTGTAGTATTATCCGTCAAAGATTGTGTGTGTATCTCTATTACGTTAGTCCCTTCGTATAAATGTGCCTCGGTGGTCACTAACCCATTTCCCGAGAGAAAGGCAATTGCAGTATACCGAACTACTAATACCCTATTAGGAGATATGCCTGAAATAAAGTAGTCTATGGTACCTCCATCTGGCGGATATAAGTCGTCCCAGCATAGGGAAATTATTCCATTTGGAGCAGCAGAGTTTGGCAAAACTGACGGAGCAGTGTATGAGCCTGTTTGTCCGGATACAAGGGTAAGAAACCCATTTGCATGGATATAAAATTTAGAGAAAGTTTTGCAGAAGAAATCAAAGTTGAATCCGATGTTTTGAACAGAAGTTATTTGATCATCACTAAGACTAAATGAGGTAGTAGAGCCGGTTGGAAGTATTGGGGCAAAGGGAATTGCAGCTAGACTGTAATTTTTTACACAAGCCGGAGGTGCAGGATTTGTTTGAGCAACATTGAGCATCGCGCCACCAGAGCAAATTGTAGTATCATTAGTAACTGTAATTGCTACACCCGGATTTACAAATAGTGAAATCAAAGTGTCCCCGGTGCATGTTCCATCATCCACTGTTAGACTATAAGTGATATTCTTATCCACTACAGCTTTAGGATTTATGCAATTAGAACAACTTAATCCACTGTTGGGAGTCCATGAAATATTATAAGACGGTAGAGGTGGAGTGCAATTCCCAAAAATAATATTGGGTCTGATATTATATGCAATTGGATTTGTCAAATTACAACCCGATGTAGCACTGCCGATTGCAGCAATAGTTGCTCCATTGAAAGCATTTGAGACAAAAACCTCATCATTGCCAACGGAAGTTGTATTGTCAAAACATACTTCAACAATCAAATTAGAAAATCCGTCCCAATCAAAAGGTTGATCAAATATAAGTTTATTCCATGCACCTGTTGTAGTTGTAATTGTTTTTGGAGTGAAAACATTATCAAGTCCCGGAACAAAACCTGAAGCCGAGAGTTGGCTCAATGAAGTACATCCCATGCTGACACTGAATCCTCTATACCCAAGAGTAGAAGCTTTTGCTGTAACAAAAAAAGAAATATCTCTGATTGTTCCGCTGGTCATTCCTAGACCCTGAAGTTCAGAAGAGAGAATTAAATACTGAGCCCTCGCATCCTGAACTCCACCCCGAAAAGGAGTAACAGTTAAAGATGCTGTATTGGAGCTCCCCAAAGTATCTGAACGAAATACACTCCCTGATGGGCAAGATAGTGCAAGACCACCAGGACTTAAACCGCATGCGAGTGCACTGATATTTGTTCTAAGCAAAACTGTGTCACCGGGACATACATAGTTTTTGTCAGGACTTATTGAAATTCGAGGCGCAACTCCACTAACCTGAATTGTTGTAGTATCAGTTATTACACATCCATCTTTTGAAGTTGCACTGATTGAGTATTTTGTTGTAACATATGGTCTTACTGTGGCGGATGTATTCGAATCAGTAGCTAAAATATTAGAAACACTCGGTTGCCATAGGAATGTATATGGACCTAAACTATCCGGCCTTGCTAAAAAATCAATTTCAGAAGAAGAAAATTTACAAATAACCGGACGAGTAACTGACAAAAACTTCGAGAAACCACTTACCCTATTAATTGTGATGGTATCAAGTTGCTTGCAACCTCCAATCAAATTTCCCTTAACAACATAGGTGGTGGTAACTAATGGTGCAAATGATACAATATTGCTGTCCGCTGTGGCAGAAACCATTCCAACCGGGGCTCCTCCACCCAAAGTTGTCCAAGAAAAGTGACTCCCTCCTGTAACTAAAACAGATACTGGACCTCCTTCGAGGCAAAATGCTCTGTCAGGGCCGGCATTTACACCTTTTAGAACAGTTATGTCATAAGTAAGTATTTGATTTCCGGGAATTGGACAAACATTGTCAGTGACAGTAATTGTAAAATACCTGAATCCTGAGTCGAGCACCCCGGGTGTCCAAGTAAAGGTGATTTTAACCGAATCGGATCGTCCGTTAATAGGCGTTGAGCTGAGCGAAGAGCCGGGAATTGATGTGGCGTTGTTAGAAGAAAAAGAGATTGGCTGCCCTGTAGGATCAGATGCTATAATCGTAAAAGTAACTGTACCACCGGGACAAACCCCAACTGAATTGTTATCAATCACCTCTCCACCCGTTGTGTTAGTATTATTCAAATTTCCCTGAACAACAGGCGGTGCATTATTACAGTTGATGACTACTATTTGAATATCTCTCATAGTAGTGCCGATTAAAACTCCATTTCGATATTCATAAACTAAAACGGAAACAACATAATTTCCAACCGTTGTAGGCGAGAAAGTCATCTGGCCTGACTGCGGATCAAAAATAAATCCTCCGTTTGAGGGCACTGGATTTACAGGAGTGAACGGACTTATATAAGCTAATGAGGTTCCAGTAGCACCTAATGGAGCAACCAGCGAAAAAACCAGAGAGTCGCCATCAGGTTCTGATGTGCCATGACTATAGTTGTATGTTTGCCCTATACAATAATATGGAACAGGATACGATGTAAATCTGGGGCCACTATTACAAATATTATTGTTGGTATTAATAGTAGTCTCGACATACAAATCATAAATCTGTGAACTACTGATGTTATTTGAGGTATTTCTAGAGCCTTCTCCATAACCAACTATATAAATGCAATTTGGCGATAGAGAAACTACTGCTGTGAATGTATATACCTGAACTCCGGGAAGTGCCCCCCCATTACAGGTGCTGGATACGGATCCACAAAGTTGAGACACCTCTACTCCATTTGGATAATTGGGATCCTGTGTGAGTATTTGAGATACAGAGCCACCACAAGATGATGTAATAGTAGCTGATATAGAACTTGAAATACTTATTCCACTACAATCGCGATAAAACTGATAAATAATTCTGTACTGCCCATTGCCCAAACATTCATAAGAGATATCTGCACCCTGAGCATGGGAAGCAAATAAATCAAGACTGCTAAATAAAGAGATTAAGAAAAAAAAGATCGATAAAGTCTTATTCAATTTTGCCATCAGTTTTGCTCACTTTTTTACAATTTTATTAAAATATTTTAAAACCTCATTAAGCTCTTATTGGGAAAATTTAAGGACATATTTCAATCCGCTTAAACTCCATTATTTTTTCAATATACAACAAAAATTTGTGCGAAAAAAAATACCCACAAATGCAAACTTAAAAGTCAATTTAATTTGACAGGGCAGTAGCCTATAATAATATTTTAATTTACCTATGTTATCTTCTAAATTTACATCATGAAAATCTCAATTCTTTCGAGTTTCATCTTAATTGCTTCACTGGCTGAAGCACAAAACGGCTTTAATCCCATAAAAGATGAAGCTGATGCTCGAAAAAAATCGCTCAAATTCCTACTAGTATTAATTCTATTCAATCCACTTTTACGCAGGAAAAAACCTTGCAGCGCTCTCTTATAAACTGATTTCAAAAGACAACTTTTACTTTGAAAGGAAAACAAAGTAAGGCTTGAATACAGCAGCCCATTTTAGTATCTGATGGTAATGAATAGCAGCAAAGTCTTGATGCAGGACAACGGCAAAAGCACAAAAATGGATTTAAAATCAAATAAAATCTTTCAGCAAATCAATCGAATAATGACCGATTATATTCATGAAGAAGAGGCAAAAGAATAAAGATTTATATGGCTTTCAGAATTTTTCTCCACCAACTTCGGATTAAATAAAATGGGACATGGCAAACTGTTTTTCACATCTCAGAAAAGACTGGAAGCTATCGCAACTAAATACAATCTCATTCTTGAAGTAGCTTAAGCACCGAAATATTCTTCAAATACAATTTGGACTTTGAGAAAAAAGATTTGAGACAGCTGCGCTATTTGATTCTATATCGCTTCGCTGTTAGATTATAATTATAAGTTGATGAGCTGAGGTCCTGAGACCTTAATAATGTGGCAGCAATCTTTGGTTACAATAAAAGGAATCTACTTGATAACTGCTCCATGACTATATATTCTATAAAAAACACCTCTGCTTCTTTCCTGAAATTCAGGTCTTTAATGTTGCTATCATCTATAACTAAGTAATAGCCATTGTAAACATTACTTGAATCCTGAGTGAGAATAACTCCTCCGTTCAGTATGGTTTCTGTTTTTTGTATAACAATTGAATTTGGAGAATCAATAATCGAAGGTGTGATAGATCTGAAATCCATAGTACAAGCAACACCTTCACAGGATCCCAAGGACGGGTTTTGTTGCACTTGTGGCACAGCTAATCATAAATATAGCTAGTGCGCTTAAAACTATTGCTACTTTACTTTTTCATAAAAAAATTCATCCAAAATACTGAATTACCAGAAACCAATAGTTAAGTATTGTTTATTCAAATAAATCCTCCAAATCTCTCCTGTTTCTTTTGGTCGGTCTGCCTTGCTTACTTTGGCGTTTTCCGGTTTGCTCTATAAAGGCTTTTACAGGTAGTTTGGTCTTGTCTTTTTCCGGAGTTAAATCAGTGTAGTGCTTTATGGCTTCTTCATAAGCCACTCTATTGCATAACAAGGCTGTAACCTTCACTAGTATTTTATCTCCGTTTTCTCTTTTGATTTCGTATTGGTCGCCAATGGCAACTTGCTTCGATGGCTTCACTTCGCTGCCAGCCATGCGCACTTTTTTACCTTCAATGGCATTTGCTACCTGAGTGCGCGTTTTAAACATACGAATAGCCCAAAGGTATTTGTCTATTCGCAGTTTTTCCTCAGCCATGATTTATTTTTCTAAAAAAGGATAACGATAATCTGTAGGCGAAACAAAAGTCTCTTTAATCGTTTGCGGAGAAACCCAGCGCATCAGATTAATCATAGACCCTGCCTTGTCATTGGTTCCTGAGCCGCGCGCACCGCCAAATGGTTGCTGACCAACCACAGCGCCAGTTGGTTTGTCATTGATATAGAAATTCCCTGCTGCATTGCGCAGCTTTTTTGTTGCCTGCTCAATGGCATATCTATCCTGTGAAAGAATGGCTCCTGTAAGTGCATAATTTGAAGTGCTATCTACTAAATCCATAGTCTCTTCAAATTTGTTTTCTTCATACACATATACTGTAAGCACCGGACCAAATAATTCTTCACACATCGTCACATATTTTGGGTCGCTTACTTTTATGATAGTTGGCTCAATGAAATAGCCTTTTGATTTATCGTAATTCCCTCCTGCAATGATTTCACAGTCCTTGTCTTTTTTCGCATTATCAATGTATGAAGCTAACTTGTCAAAAGACTTTTCATCAATTACTGCATTAATGAAATTGCTCAAATCTTCTGTGCCTCCTATTTGCATTGTTTTCAAATCAGCTGCGATATCTTTTTTTACCGCATCCCAAATATTTGATGGGATATAAGCCCGTGAAGCAGCAGAGCATTTCTGCCCTTGATATTCAAATGCGCCACGAGAAAGTGCCACAGAAACTGCTTTTGCATCTGCAGATTTATGCGCCACAACAAAATCCTTTCCGCCTGTTTCACCAACTATTCGCGGATAGGTTTTGTATTTATGAATGTTAGTACCGATTTGCTGCCAGATAGTTTGGAACACTTTTGTAGAACCTGTAAAATGCAATCCTGCAAAATCAGAATGATTAAAAACCACCTCTCCGGCTTCAGGTCCATGAGGATAAACTAAGTTTATGACTCCATCAGGAACTCCCGCTTCGCGGAAAATTTTCATCAATACGTAAGCTGAATAAATCTGTGTATCTGCAGGTTTCCAAACTACTACGTTACCCATCATGGCGCAACTTGTTGGCAGATTTCCTGCAATGGCCGTGAAATTGAAAGGGGTAAGCGCAAAAACAAAACCTTCTAAAGGTCGCCATTCTGTTCTGTTCCACATTCCGGGGTTTGACTCAGGCTGCATGGTATAGATTTGAGTCATAAACTGCACATTGAAGCGCAGAAAGTCTATGATTTCACAGGCAGAATCTATTTCTGCCTGATACACATTTTTGGATTGACCAAGCATTGTTGCTGCATTTAACTCAGCCCTGTATGGTCCTGAAATTAAATCTGCGGCTTTCAGAAAAATAGCCGCACGCTGCTCCCAAGCTAAATTTTGCCATTGTTTGCGGGATGCAAGTGCTACATCAATGGCATCACTGACTTGATGCTTGGTGCTTCGATAAAAATATCCTAAAAGATGCTTGTGGTCATGTGGCGGATGTATGGAGATTTTCTCTCCTGCTCTGATTTCCTTACCTCCGATATACATCGGAATATCGCGAACTTCAGCACGAAGCTCAGCGAGTTTTGCAATAATTTCTTTACGCTCTATACTTCCTAAACCGTATTGTTTTACTGGCTCATTTTTCGCAACCGGCACATGAAAAAATCCATTACTCATAACGAAATGTTTTTGACAATAAATTATTTAAACAGCCAACGCATCAAGTCGTTTCCATTGGCATAAATCATCAGTCCGAAAATCAGAACCATACCCACTACCTGCGCATGCTCCAGAAACTTATCACTTGGTTTGCGACCTGTAATCATTTCTACCAAAGTAAAAAGTGCGTGCCCGCCATCCAAAGCAGGAATTGGCAATAAGTTCATGAAAGCAAGAAGGATAGAAATGAATGCAGTGCTATTCCAGAAAGCCGTCCAGTCCCAGGTATCAGGGTATAATTTTGATATAGCCGCAAAGCCACCAAGTTGTTTGTAGCCCTTCAACTCAGGCGAGAAGATAATTCGAAACTGCTTCACATAATCACGCAGAATATGCCATGAATGCAATACTCCCGCAGGAAAACAAGTAAGTAAATTGTACTCTTTCTTTTCGATTTTGAAATAGTCAGTGATATTTCTGCCTACTACTTTCAGCAAAGCATCTTCTCCGATTTTTATTTTTTGGGAAACAGTTGAATCTCCCCTCTGAAGCGTGATTTCTATTTCCTTACCCTTGTTTCGTTGCAGAATGCTTCCAATTTCAGCAAAATACTGAATCGGTACACTGCCCAGGGAAACTACCTTATCGCCCTTCTGTGCAAACCCATTGAGCGGAGATTCAGGAAAAATAGAATCCAGTTCACTAGGAAATGCAAGTTTTACGAAAGGTACTTTGCCTTCGCCATTGATAATTTGCTTGTAAACAGATTGCGGAATATTAATGTCAATCTTCTCCCCGTTTCTGTCAATATGAAGGACCTTTGCGTTATCTAATAGTAAATCTTTCACTACAGGTACCGTAGCATCTTCAAAAACTTTATCATCATAACCGATAAATTTGTCACCTGTTTTCAAACCAATTGATTGAGCCAGAGAATCGCAAACAAAGCCGTATTGCGCATTTTTCATAGGAATACTTTCTTCCCCATTTTGCCATAGCAACATTGCATAAATGAAAAATGCTAAAAGAACATTTACAATAATTCCACCGAGCATAATGATGAGGCGCTGATAAGCAGGTTTTACACGAAATTCATCAGGCTGTGGAGGCCGTTTCAGCGCTTCTTCGTCCATGCTTTCATCCATCATTCCGGCAATTTTCACATAGCCGCCAAATGGAAACCAACCAAGTCCGTATTCTGTATCACCGATTTTCTTTTTAAATAAAGCAAAGTTGAGTAGACCCGGAAAAGGGAAAAGGAAATCAAAGAACAAATAGAACTTCTCTACACGTGTTTTGAAAAAACGAGCAGCCAGAAAGTGACCTAATTCATGGAGGGTTATGAGGATAGATAAACCAAGAAATAAATAAGTAATTCGAATCATTATAGTTATTTTGAATAGCGATTTTTCACGGCTGATGCGCTAAGGTAAAAAGATTATTGATTTGGGTGATTTTTGGGAAGGGAGTTAAGGAATATTTGGTTTTGGAAAAGTAGTCATTTGTTGTGAATTTTCGATGTTCTTGGACGTTTCCACTGAAAGAAATGTAATTGCGAAATTTGTTAAGAATAGGCAAAGTTAGTATATTTGGGTAAGTGATTTTCATTGTCTGTGTTTTCGGGTGGGAAAACTCGACATCGCGAAATTTCAATATACAATTGAAAATAAAGTTAATAGTCGGTGAACAATAATATAAAATGCATATTTGTAGATTAAGCCAAAGAATGTATAAGCCAATTCGATTTATTCCACAAGAAAAAAGTGATTTTTACACTACAGTAAAAAAAAGGGTAGCAAGTTATTTTAGCGAAAAGAAGATTTCGCGTAATGCAAATGGCGCCATGGTGCTTAAAAGCATAGTCCTGATTGCTGCTTATGTTTTTTCTTTCATCATAATTCTATTCGCTGGTCTTCCATGGGGCGTGAATTTGCTTTTTTGGAGCATAATGGGCTTTTCGCTTGCAGGAATCGGGATGAGCGTAATGCATGACGCAAATCACGGAGCATATTCTAAAAGTGCTATTGTGAATTACATTATGGGACACACGTTAACAATGATTGGGGGCTCTGTTTTTAACTGGAAATTGCAGCATAATAATCTGCATCACATGTTCACCAATATTGTTCATGTAGATGATGATATTTCGGATAAACCCATGCTTCGTTTTTCACCCCACACTAAGGTTAATGCTACGCACAGATTTCAGCACTTATATTGTATTTTTTTTTACGGAATTTCTACATTTTACTGGATACTCGCAAAAGATTTCATGCAGCTGTACCGTTACTCAAAATTCGGAGTCAATAAATCTACACCCTCGCAAAACCGATGGGTAATTGCCCGCCTGCTTATTAGTAAAATTGCTTACTTCTTTGTGATGCTTGTGGTACCGACATTATTGTTGAAGATTCCTTTTTATGAGTTAATAGTCGGGTACTTGCTCATGCATTTTATTTCGGGTATCGTGCTCACCTTTGTTTTTCAGTTAGCACATACCGTTGAAGGAACCACACATCCACTGCCCATCGAAAACGGTATAATCGAGAACGACTGGGCTATTCACCAGATGGAGACTACCATGAACTTTGCACCTGACAATAAAATTCTTTCGTGGTATGTTGGCGGACTGAACTATCAGGTTGAGCATCATCTTTTCCCGAAAGTCTGTCATGTGCATTACCCTCAGATAGCAACTATTGTGAAGCAAACAGCTTCTGAATTCGGCATTAAATATTTAGAGCACAAAAGCTTTAAAGATGCATTAAATGCTCACTTCCAAATGCTTGCAAGTTTGGGAAAGTTACCCACGGTTGATGAAGCAATTGCAGGGTAAATTCATTACATTAATCAACAATAAAAGCTTCTAACTTCTCCGCAATTTTCCTGTCATTTGATAAACGTGGCACTTTGTTTTGTCCGCCCAGCTTACCGATGAATTTCATGTATTCTATGAATGCTCCGCGCTTCAACTTTCTGAGTTCCAGTCTTTTGAGCATGCCGCCATCTCGCAAGTCAAAGTAATAAGAGTTTTTTTGCTGGAGATATTTATCTGTTCTTTCAATGAAAGCCTCTAAATCATTTGGTTCATTTTCAAACTCCACAAACCACTCATGATAAGATTGCCCTTTTTCATCGCTCACAAAAGGGGCAACTGTAAACTCAGTCACAGAAACATTCATTTCTTTGGCGGTTTCCATCAGCGCATATTCCACCTCTTCGCCAATCACATGCTCTCCAAATGCTGAAATGAAATGTTTGATTCTGCCGGTTACCACTATTCGATATGGGTCGGTGGAAATGAATTTAACAGTATCGCCAATATTGTAGCCCCATAGTCCGGCATTGGTATTGAGAATGAGCGCATAGTTTACCCCAATTTCTACCTGAGCTAAATAAATGCGCTCAGGATTTTCATTGAATACTTCATCAGCTTTTATAAACTCATAAAATATGCCCCCATTGACATTCAGCAGTAAACCTTCTTTGTTTTGGTCCGAATAGTTGCAATCTTGATACGCAATGAATCCTTCGGATGCCGGAAAGGTTTCTATGCCGTCTATCTTGCCACCAACTAGTGTTTCAATCTTGTTGCGATATGGCTCAAAGTTTACACCGCCATAGGCAAAAACAGAAAAGTTTGAGAAGATTTGCTTGATGTTTTTCTTTCCGGTTTTCTCCAGCAGCTTTTCAAAATACATCACTACCCAAGGCGGAATACCGCTGATGAGCGAAAGATTTTCTTTGCTGGTTTCATCAACTATCGCTGCAACTTTTTGCTCCCAATCTTCGATACAATTGGTCTCATAACTCGGCATTCTGTTTTTATTCAGATAGGCAGGAACATGATGATAGACAATACCCGAAAGCCTCCCGCTGTCTATTACTCCATGCTTATCCAATTCGGGAGAACCTTGCAGGAAAATCATTTTGTAATCAAAGAAGTCCGATTTGCCTGTGTGATGAACGTATAGCAGCAATGAGTTTCGGGCAGCGTTGATTTGCTCTTTGATAGAAACTTCTGTAAGCGGAATATATTTAGTACCGGAAGTAGTGCCACTAGATTTGCAGAAATAAAGCGGTTTTCC
>CANHIG010000004.1 GCA_947461105.1 Bacteroidota bacterium
CACTGTTGCTACTAATCAAACCTATCTTTCTTATCTGAAAGGCACAGACCTCATTCATAAAAGCACCAAGCTCACAAACAGCACCATTATTGAACCTTGCTTTATAGACGAATCGGTAGTATTGGTAAATGCCGTTGTGGGTCCTTATGTATCCATCGGTAAAAACACTACAATCGAAAACAGCATAGTATCAAATTCAATAATCCAATCAAACACAACCATAAAAAATAAGTTAATTGCACAATCTATGGTTGGAAATAATGTTAGGTTAGTTGGCAAATTTGAAGACCTGAGTATAGGTGATTTCACAACTACTGAATAAATGGTAAGACTTTCGAAACATATTTTAATACTGACGCTGACAGCATTTTTGTTTGCTCCGGCTTTCGCACGAAAACCGAAGGACAAGAAAAAAAAATCGGGAGATAACCTCACTCAGGAGCAGATTGACAAAATAACTTCATTACAGCTGGATGCTGAAAAGGCTAAGCTGGTGGAAGACTTCGATGAAGCAGTTTCGAAATATCGGGAACTGATAAACATTGACAAGAAAAATGCAAACGCTTACTACCAAATCGCAGTTATTGATTTCCAGAAAAACAAAATAGAGGATGCGCTTTTCGAAGCAGAGGAAGCTGTGAAATATGATGAAAACAACAAATGGTATTTGGAACTTCTTTCTAAGTCACTGGTAAAATCGGGCAAAACAAAAGAGGCAATAAAAGCTTATGAATCTTTGATTCAGAAAAATCCGATGGATGCTGACAACTACTTTGATTTGGCTTTCCTCTATTTGCAATCTAATCTTCCTTTAAATGCTGTAAAGACCTACGATCAGTTTGAAAAAAATTATGGCGTAGAAGAAAGTGTAATACTTCAAAAAGAAAAAATATACCTCAAGCTCAACATGTTTGATAAAGCGGTAGATGAAATTCAAAAACTGATTGATGCCTATCCGGACGATGTGGAGTACATCAACATGATGGCCGAGCTATACACGCTGAATGGCAAGAAAGACAAGGCTATTCCTTATTACCAAAAGATTTTGACGATAGACCCCGAAAATGCACAGGCACTTTTATCGCTGGCGGATATCAATGGAGCAAAGGGCGATACTACTGCCCGAATAGAAGGTATGCGCAAAGTGTTTGCCAACCCAAACATGAATATTGATGCGAAAATCAGAATGCTGTTTCCATTCATTCAGTATTATGAAATCAGGAAAGAAAAAATAAAAGAAGCTCAGGAACTCAGCCAGATTTTAGTACAGACCCATCCCGATCAATCTAAGGCTTATGCAATTAAAGGAGACGTTTTTTACATAGACCAAAAAGATGATACAGCATTGGTAGCCTATCTAAAAGCACTCGAATTACAAAAAGATATTTTCACCGTTTGGCAACAGGTTTTTGCTATATACAGCAACAAAAGAGAGTGGCAAAAGCTGGAAGCAATGAGCAGTGAAGCACTTGAATATTTCCCGAATCAGGCTATAGTATATCTCTACAAAGGCAATGCAGAATATCAATTAAAGCTGTATGAAAAAGCCCTTAAATCATTTACCAAGGGCGAGAAAATGAGTGGTGACAATAATTTCCTGAGAGCACAGATTTGGGCGAGCATTGGCGATATTCACTATAATCTGAAACAGCATTTACAATCAGACAGTGCTTTTGAACAATCGCTGAAATACAATCCTGACAATTCATACACACTGAATAATTACAGCTACTACCTTTCGCTGCGAAAAGCAAATCTGGAAAAGGCAAAACAGATGTCTGCCTACTCCAATAAAATAGAACCAGGCAACAGCTCTTTTGAAGATACTTATGCATGGATTCTTTTTGAACTGGGCGATTTTAAAGAAGCAAAAATATGGCAGGAAAAAGCACTGAAAAATGACACTGCCAACAGCACCTTACTGGAACACTATGGAGATATTCTCAGCAAACTCGGAGAATCTGAAAAGGCTTTAGAATATTGGAACAAAGCCAAAAAAGCCGGCTCTGACTCTACATCGCTGGATAAAAAGATAGCCGCAAAAAGCTATGTGGAATAAAACAATCATCTTTCCCGGATTACTGCTTTTGATGCTTTTTTCTTTCCAATCATGCAAGGAATCTTCATCGAAAAAGAAAATATCCTCTGCAAAAATTAAAAGAGCAGAACTGCCAGATAGCTCATGGAATAAACTATATAAATACTATCCTTCTTTTTCTATGAAGGCAAAAGTGGAATATGAGGATAAAATGGCTAACTACTCTTTCATAGCAAATATCCGAATTGCGCATGATAGTTTGATTTGGGTTTCATTCACTGGGCCGTTTGGAGTGGAAGTGGCGCGACTGCTCATAGACCGTGACTCAGTAAAAATATGGAATAAGATGAGCGGTGAAAAATCTACTCGCCCTATTATGTATCTAAATAAATACCTCCCGTTTAATCCCGATTACTTTCTGCTGGAAGATTTCTTAATGGCCAATCCGCTAAATATTTCCCGCCAATTTCCATCAAAAGAATCGGACGCTTCATACACTACTTTCAGTCAGGATGACGTTACTGTTTTTATTAGCCACAAGGCTGATATGAAAAACTATACACTCGCCAGCCTTTTGTTGAAAGATAAGATGATGAAGCAACAAATGGATATTACTTTTGAAAGCTATAGAAATATTCAGGAAAAACTATTCAGCTGCCAGCGAACTATCAATATCAAACGAGGTGAGGGAACCATCAACATATCTGCCGACATTTACAAGTATGGCACCGCCTCGTCTCTGGAGTTTCCTTTCTGGTAAATTTCTTTTAACCGCATTGTTATGGGCTTCACTTTTTGCAGTGCCTTTCTCGCAGTCTTTTGCCCAAAGCGAAAATGAAATGGAACGCAAAAAAATAAAACTACAATCACAGGTAGCCAACCTGAAAAAAGAAATTGCACAAATGGAACAGGCCATTCTTCAAACCTCTAAACAAAAGAAGCTCACCCAAAAACAGGTAGAGGCACTGAAGCAAAAAATAAAAAACAAAGAAGCTCAAATCGGGAATTATAAAAAGGAAATAACTAATCTGGAGAAAGACATCAAAGCCACCGAAGGCGAAATAGTGGTAAAGGAAACACATGTCTCTGAACTCAAGGAAAAATATGCTTACATCATTAGGGAGATATACCAGAATCTCGTTTCAGAAAAAACATCAGAACTCTTTTTACTCACTGAGGACAAAGCATTCATCACTAATAATTACCTCAGAACCATTTCTAAATACCGTATCAGTCAGGCGAATGAAGTGAAGGGCAAAATTATCGAATTAGAAAATAAAAAAAGTCTGTTGGAGGAATCAAAGAAGCAGACTTTAGGGCAGCTGATTGAAGAAAATAAACTAAAGACTAAACTTGCAAAAGAGAAAGTAAATAAGGATCAGGAAATTGCATCGCTATCAGACAAGGAGAAAAACATAAAAGCACAAATAGAGGCTAAAAACAGAGCATACCAAAAGCTGAATGCCAGCATCCAAAAAATCATTGAAGAGCAAATCAAAATCCAACAGCAAAAGGCACTTCAAAACAAACCAAAAACAGCAAGTAAAGCACCGATAGTTACTTCAAAACCTGAAACCTATCTGAGTCCGCAAGATTTGGCACTTTCAAAAGATTTTGCCTCTAATCAGGGAAAACTTCCCTGGCCTGTGGTGCAAGGGAATGTGGTGAGCACATTTGGCAGACAGGAACATCCAACCATAAAAAATGTATTTATCGAAAATAACGGCATTGATTTCAAAACAAATTCAGGCGCATCTGCACGCTCGGTATTTTCAGGAACAGTAATCAGTATTTTTAATCTACCTACTACTCAAACATGCATTATTATCAAACATGGCGAGTATTTCACGGTGTATTCAAACATCCTGAACGCCTCAGTAAAAGTAGGCGATAAGGTAGCCACCAAGCAGGCCATAGGCTCTGTACATACCGATCAATCTGACAATGCCACCAAGCTTCACATGGAGCTTTGGAAAGGCAAAGACAAAATAAATCCTTCGCTTTGGCTGGTAGGCGCAAACTAAGAAGTGCAAGCTGTTTATAAAAAAAGATAAGTTTCATTTGCATAGGCGAAGCATAGGACTATATTTGTTCAAATTTTAAAATATTATGAATTTCCCTGCAAACCTTAAATACAGCAAAGAACACGAATGGGTACTGGTAGAAGGCAACACTGCCACAATTGGAATTACGGATTTTGCCCAAAAAGAATTAGGAGACATTGTTTATGTAGACATCAATACCATCGGTGATACAGTGGTAAAAGACGCAGTTTTCGGAACAGTAGAAGCAGTAAAAACTGTTTCGGATTTGTTTATGCCTGTTGCCGGAAAAGTATTGGAGTTCAACTCAGGACTTGAAGCCACTCCGGAAGCAGTAAACACCGACCCTTATGGCGCAGGATGGATGATTAAAGCAGAAATTACCAATACCTCTGAACTGGATTCATTGATGGATGCAGAAGCATATAAAAAACTTATCGGGGCATAATTTCATGACCTTAAAAAAATCTTTTTTTTATTTTTTTCCGCCCACCCTGTGGGCGGTTTTTATTTTGGTAATATGCCTGATACCTGCTCGTGAAATACCCTCAGTAGGCTTGTTTCAGGCAGATAAAATAGTTCATATAGCCGTATATTTTATTTTAACATGGCTGTTTTATAGTAGTTTTCAAAAAAACAAAATCAATCTATCGCCTTACCACTTTTTCCTGCTCATAACAACTATCATAGGTTATGGCTTCTTCATAGAAATTGCACAGGAATTATTTACTACAGACAGGCATTTCGACATGTGGGATGCAGTAGCCAATGGCTTAGGTACAGTTTTGTTTATTATTGCAAAACAATTCGTTTGAGTATCACTTTTATAGTTTTTACGTTACATTTAATTCTGTGAAAAAAATCATTCTTTTCCTGCTTTCAATTATGATGCTGGGGTCAGCTCCAGTCTTTGCACAAGCTGGCAGAGATGAGGCTTTGGCAAAAAGCTATTTTGAAAATGCAGAATATGAAAAAGCGCTTGACCTCTACTATTTGCTATGGGAGAAAAATGCGCAACCCCACTCTTTCTATCAGCAACTTATCAAGTGCTACTTTGCGCTGAACAAAAATGATGATGCTCAAAAAGTCATCGAAAGACAAATTAAAAAGTACAAAGACAATCCTATTTATGTGATTGATCTGGGCATTGTGCTGAAAAGAAAAAATGATTTAGAAGGTTCGAAAAGGCAATTTGAAAAAGCAATTAAAGAAACCCGAACAACTGATAATGACATCAGGATTGTAGCAAAGTATTTGAAAGATAACAGAGAGCCTGACTATGAAATTGCCACCTTTGAAAAGGGAGCAAAAACAATGAGCGGAAGAATAGATTACACATCAGATTTGGCGGCTGCATACCTTTCTAAAGGAGATTATCAAAAGTCAGCTAATTACTATCTGAATTATATAGAACAAAATCCTTTTGAAGCGCAGCGGATTAAAAACACCATGCAGTCCATCACCAGTGGAGATAAACTGCAAAGCGAATTGGAAACACAGCTTTATTCCCGTATTCAGAAAAATCCCGATAACGAATTTTTCATTGATTTGCTCACCTGGATTTATGTACAAAATAAAGATTTTGAAGGGGCGATCTTGCAAATGAAAGCGCTGGACAAAAGAAAAAAGGAAGATGGCAACAGGGTGTTGAACATTGCGCGAATGGCGCAGATAGAAGGACACTACGATGATGCTATCGCGGGCTATGAATATGTGACCGCAAAACAGCCACGCAACTTTTTGTATTTCGAGGCACGCACCGAACAGCTGAAATGCAGAAAAGAAAAAATAGCCAAGACTATCAATTACACCAAGCAAGATTTACTGGCACTGAAAAATGACTACCTCTCTTTCATTGATGAAAACGGCAAAAGTCCTCAAACAGCACAATCCATAAAAGAGCTGGCAGATTTGGAAGGTTTTTATCTGCATGATATTTCATCCGCCATCAGCAGAGCGGAGGAGCTGATAAAGCTGCCGGGAATCAATCAGCAACTTCGCAATCAGGAAAAGCTTTCATTAGGCGATTTTTATTTGATTAACGGAGAAATATGGGAGGCAACTTTGCTTTATTCGCAGGTAGATAAACAGGAAAAAGATTCGCCACTAGGCGAAGAAGCCCGATACAAAAATGCAAAACTCTCTTACTACAAAGGCGATTTTGAATGGGCACAGGAACAGTTGAACATTCTGAAAGCAGCCACCTCCGAAATGATATCGAATGACGCTATCAACTTGTCTGTTTTCATCATTGATAATCTTGGCATGGACACGGTCTCCATTCCAATGGAATTATTTGCACAGGCAGATCTGCTGTCTTTTCAAAACAAAGACGATGAAGCCAATAAGCTTTTAGATAGTATCGTTTTTACCTATCCGGGACATGAGCTGTATGATGATATTTTATTTGCCAAATCGCAGATTCTGATGCGCAAAAAAGAATTTGCAAAAGCTATTACGCTGCTTGAAAATATCATTCAGAGCTACTGCAAAGATTTGAAAGGTGACGATGCCGTTTTCCTTTTAGCAGAAATCAATGAACGCGAACTGAACAACAAAGAAAAAGCAAAGGAACTTTATCAAAAGCTCATCACTGAATATCCAAACTCGCTGCTGGTAATTGAAGCCAGAAAAAGATTCCGTGCCCTGAGAGGCGATAAAATAGACTAAAACAAAGTATATGATAATATATAACGTAACGGTAAAAATAGATTTGGATGTACACGATATTTGGGTGAGATGGATTAAAGAAGACCATATCCCGAGAGTGATGGAAACGGGCTGCTTTACCAATTTCAAAATGTACAGAATACTGGAAGAAGACCAGACGGACGGCATCAGCTATGCCACACAATACTTTGCTAAAACGCTGAATGACTATTTCGACTACAAAGAAAAATTCGCTCCTACATTGCAAAAAGAAGTACAGGAAATGTTTCCCGGTAAGTTTGTAGCGCACAGAACGCTTTTGAGAGAAGTATAGATTTCCTCTAATTTAATTTTGACCAAGTATTCAACTCTAATTATTGAGTTTATAATTTTGCTATATTGGAAATAAATTGCAAGCGAATCTCAAAAGGCATTTTCTCTGGGTTACTATAGCTAATATAATTAATGAAAACCCCTTTCGATTCTTCTGTATTAACAGTTATGGGATACTTCCCTTTTTCAAGTGAAGAATACTTATCATTTTGTTTTATTAAATCCGCTATATGCTCAGGAGTTAAGATTGAAGTATTACTTAGAATTAGTATTTCTCCATTCTTCTTCACATTAATTTGAATTAATTCCTGTACTGAAATTATATCAAAATTGAATGTGTGTTCAAAGCATGACGCTAGATTGTAATCAATTTTAATTTTAGCAGACGTGTTTAGAGAAACTAAAGACCTTAATTTTTCAAACCAATATGAATCAAACTCAATTTGCTTTGAAATATGTTTTCTCTCATTAGTAATCTCTGTTTGCATTTTGTTTATGACAACTGACTTATCAGAACAGATTTTGAAATCAAAGGTTGTATAATTATTGTTCTTTGAATATTGTTTATAGCGTTCTATTTAACTATCATAGATCCTCTATAACTATTTTAAGGTCATCTGAATTTGTTATTTTATCTGCTAAATGTATGTATGGCAGTAATTGAGCCACGAAAAATTTCTGGAATTTTATCTTCAGGACAAATCATCATCAACTCTAACTTGGAGCAAACATTCTTGCTTGCAAGAGGAGAATCTGAAAATATAAATGTTGTAATTTTAGGTAGCGACTGGGCTCGCATTGCATGGAATGATGCGTTCAAATCAGCTAAGCTTGAGAAAATGGAAGACACAACATTCAATTTTGAAATGCAATAATTCAAACAGGTTTCTTAATAAAAAAGCAGCCGCAAAAGGCTGCTTTTTTTATTATAAATACTGAAGCTTATAAGTAAGAAAGGAAACGAGAGTAACAACAACTACTCTGGTTTATTAAAGCCGAATTACAAAATACCTTTCTCTACCAAATACTCCGCAATTTGAACAGCATTAGTTGCAGCGCCTTTGCGAAGATTATCGGAGACTATCCAACAGTTGAGCGTATTGGGCTGGCTTTCATCTCTGCGGATTCTGCCTACAAAAGTATCATCTTTATCATGAGCCATTAGAGGCATAGGATATTCCAGCTTGCTCACATTGTCTACCAATTTTACTCCGGGTGAATTTGCCAGCAAATCTCTGACTTCTTGTATATCAAAATCGTTTTCAAACTCAATATTCACGCTCTCTGAATGACCGCCCATAACCGGAACACGAACTGTTGTAGCCGTGAGCCTGATAGAATCATTGCCCATGATTTTCTTAGTTTCATTCACCATTTTCATTTCCTCTTTGGTATAGCCATTTGCCAGAAAAACGTCTATATGCGGAATCAAATTCAGGTCAATAGGATAAGCGTATGCCTTTTCACCCTCAATACCATTTCTTTCATTCATCAGTTGGTCAACAGCCTTTTTCCCCGTGCCGGTTACGGACTGATAAGTAGAAACCACTACCCGCTTAATCTTATATTTTTGGTGTAAAGGTTGTAGCACCACCACCATCTGAATTGTAGAGCAATTAGGGTTGGCAATTATTTTATCATCCTTGGTCAATACTGCTGCATTTACCTCTGGAACCACAAGTTTTTTAGTAGAATCCATCCTCCAAGCAGATGAATTGTCTATCACTGTAGTTCCTGCCTCTGCAAATTTCGGAGCCCATTGCAGCGAAGTTGCGCCTCCGGCAGAAAAAAGAGCAATATCAGGACGCATACTGATTGCCTCTTCCATTGCTACCACTTTATATTCTTTTCCCTTATACTTAACCAGTTGACCAATAGACCTTTCCGAAGCTACAGGTATGAGTTCTGTAACATCAAATCCTCTCTGCTCCAACACTTGAAGCATTTTTCCTCCTACGAGACCGGTAGCCCCTACAATAGCAACTTTCATATATTTTGGAGTTTGATGCAGCGAAAATATTTTTTCTTGCATCGTAAAAGAAATTTTGGTACTTTGTTTTCACTTTTTTGGATTTTTGTTATCTTTAATGAGCTATGAAAAAACTATACTTACTTACACTGACCTTTTTGACCTTCGGCTCTTCTTGGGGACAAGCATTGGTAAATAATCTCGGAGCAGATGTATACATCACTCAGGGTGCTTTTGTTATTGTAAAAACAAGCTCGGTTCGCAATTTGCAGGGAAGTATAGAAAATGCAGGTCAATTTGTGATTGAAGGCGATATTCAAAACGATGCAAATTTACTTGGAGGATCAAATACGGCTACTGGTTATTACAAAGTTCAGGGTGATTGGATTAATAATGCAAATGTTACTTCCTATCTTGACACAGTACATTTATATGGAAACAACCAACTGATTACAGGTAACACACCAACTAATTTCTACAACCTGATTCTCACTGGCTCTCCAACTGCAATAAAAACTCAGACTTTAGATGCATATGTTAATGGTGTGCTCGAGCTAAATGATGTGGAATTAGCGACCGACCAAAGCAAAATGATTGTGGTAAATCCAAGTCAGAGTGCAATTCTAAATTCAACTACACCTGGGGCTGAGGGCTTTGTAAGCAGCGTGGGTAATGGGCGACTGGTTCGTTATACCAATTCTGCCTTAGCTTACAACTTCCCTTTGGGTACACCATCCTCAACAGGGAATCCTTTTTATTTCAGACCATTAGATATAAAACCCCAATCGGGAAATACTGATTCATGGGAGGCAATGATTGCCAAGGATCCTACAGCAGATTCCTATGATGTAAATATTTTGGACAACCAGTTGTGCAGAGTTAATCCGCTTTACTATCACAGAATAGACGGAATCAGCCCTGCTGATATGAAATTTTATTACAACAGTTCTGTTGATGGCAGGTGGACAGACGTAGGTCATTGGGTAACTAATCAGTGGAACTATACCAGTGTCGCAACATCCAATAACAGTGGAGGTTTTAGTTCTCTTGAAATTAAAGGTTGGAACAACTATACTCCCGACCCATTTGCTTTGGCCTCAAAGAAATTTTTGGTTGACGCAGGACCGAATACGGCCATCTATCCCGGACAAAGCGTACCTTTTAATCCAACTATAGGTACAAATAGTGTTTCATCCATTACATGGACACCAAGCACATATCTTGATTTCGACAACATCAGAAATCCTAATTCAACTCCTGACAAAACAGTAACATACGTTGTAAATGTTACCGATGCTACAGGATGTAAAGTAAGCGATACTGTTCAAATAACAGTTAAAGCAGACGACTTGCTTATTCCCTCAGCATTCTCTCCAAACAATGACGGTATGAATGATGTGTTCAGAACACTTAGTACCAATCTTGCGAAATACAGGATGTTTGTATTTAACCGATGGGGCGAGAAAGTATATGAAACTGAAGATCCTGCTGAAGGATGGGACGGAACATACAAAGGGATACCGCAAGACATTGGTGTTTATGTATACACTATAGATTATCAGACTTTTTCTTCTACCATTCTGAAAACAATGTCAGGAAACGTGACATTAGTGAAATAAATCTGTCTGCTAATTAAATCTCGTTCCCAACTTTATTAACCGCGATTTTATCTTGTGCTACAATTAGTAGTAAAACATTAACTTCGCTGCCTAATCAAAAAAAGCATAATGACGCCCATTAGTTCATTAGGAGAATTTGGCCTTATCAGTAAACTAACCGCAGGATTTCCAAAATTTCATTCTTCAACCATAAAAGGAGTAGGCGATGATTCAGCAGAACTGAACGCAGGAGGGAAACAAATACTGGTAAGCACAGATTTGCTCGTTGAGGGAATCCATTTCGACATGATGTATACCCCGCTAAAACATCTTGGATATAAAGCTGTGGTGGTAAACCTCTCAGATATTTATGCCATGAATGCAATTCCAGAACAAATCACCGTATCAATAGCTCTTTCAAGTAAATATACTGTTGAAGCAGTTTCTGAAATATATGAAGGCATTCTTCATGCCTGCAATGCATATAAAGTTGACTTAATTGGAGGAGATACCACATCATCCATAAATGGCTTGGTAATTTCTGTGACTGCAATTGGTTATGCTGAAAAAGAAAAAATAGTTTACCGCTCAGGGGCAAAAGAAGGTGACCTGATTTGCGTTTCAGGAAATTTAGGTGCTGCCTATTTAGGGTTGCAATTGCTGGAGCGAGAAAAAAGAATTTTTCTGGAAAACTCGGATGTGGAGCCTGATTTAGAAGATGAAGATTTCCTGATTCGCAGACACCTGAAACCGGAGGCAAGAAAGGATGTTATTCAATTCTTTGATGAAATGAATATTGTTCCTACTGCAATGATTGATGTTTCAGATGGGCTTTCTTCTGATTTAATTCATATCTGCACGCAATCAAAAGTAGGCTGTGAAATTCAGGAAGCATATGTTCCACTGTCGGAAGAAATGTATCAAAGAGCCATTAAATTTAATCTTGACCCGATTACTTGCGCGCTGAGTGGCGGAGAAGACTACGAATTGCTTTTCACTATTGACAACGAAGATGAAACCAAAGTTGCTGACCATCCAGACATTCAAATTATAGGACAGGTAGTAAACATAAGCGAAGGCAAAACACTCATGACAAAAGGTGGAAATAAACATCAATTAACCGCTCAAGGCTGGAAACATTTTTAAAGATGCTATGCAATCTTCATACTCAGTAATTGGTTTAATGTCGGGCAGTTCGCTTGATGGTATAGATTTAGCTCATGTTACTTTCGGATTCGAAAACGGAAAGTGGCTATTTGAATTAGGTGCAACTGATTGCATTCCTTATGATAATGAAATGCTGATTCATCTGAAAAATGCAACTGCAACATCAGGCTTAGAACTCTGGCAACTCCATACTGATTTAGGTCATTACTTCGGAAAAAAAATTGCAGATTTTATTACGGTGCATAATATTGCAAATGTAGATTTTGTTGCCTCTCATGGACATACTGTTTTTCATTTTCCAAAATTAAAATTCACTACTCAGATTGGAGATGGTGCCACCATAGCAGCATCTTCAAAACAAAAAGTAATCTGTGATTTCAGATCGGCTGATATCGCCAATGGTGGCCAGGGTGCACCGATAGTACCCATAGGAGAAAAATATTTATTCCCTGATTATAAACTCTTTTTAAATATCGGAGGCATTGCAAATATTTCTATTCATTCAGAAAACAAAGTAATCGCTTACGACTGCTGTGTCGCTAATCAATTGCTTAATCATCTTGCTTCACAAAAAGGAATGGAGTATGACAAAGATGGCAATATAGCATCTTCGGGCAATATCAACGAAAAGTTACTTCATAAGCTTAACGCAATTCCATATCATCATCAACCTTTTCCTAAATCGCTGGATAATGGCTTTTCTAAAGAGGTTATCATCCCTATAGTAGAATCCTTTGCTATTTCCATTGAAGATAAAATGGCTACGGCAAATGAGTATATAGCCACTCAGATTTTCAACTCAATACCTACCGCTCAATCTGAACACCAAACGATTCTGATAACTGGTGGCGGAGCTTTCAATAAAGATTTAGTTAGCAGAATCAGCAAAAAAACAAATACCAAAGTATATATACCAGATGAAAAAGTGGTGCAATTTAAAGAAGCGTTGATTCTTGCTTTTATGGGAGTTTTAAGAGCACAAAAAAAGATAAATGTACTATGCAGTGTAACAGGTGCGACAATAGATACTATTAACGGGGCTATATACGAATCATCAACTTCATGAAAAAAATATTTGTTACAGGAGCAACAGGATTATTAGGTTCTGTAATATGCAGGAAACTTATTAAAGATGGTCATCAAATTATAGCCATTAAAAGACCCTCAAGTAAACTTGATTTACTCGGAGATGTTGCACAGCAGATACAATGGGTTGATGGCGATGTGAGAGATATAGAATCATTAGATCAAGCTATGAAAGATGCCGACTATGTAATTCATTGTGCAGCTATGATTTCTTTCATTCCTCAGGATGCAGCAGCTATGATGCAAATTAATGTGGAGGGAACAGCTAACGTAATGAACAGCGCTTTGGTAAATAACATAAAGCGTGTTTTACATGTAAGCAGTGTGGCAGCTTTCGGCAGACCAAAAGGAGTTAGTGTGATTGATGAGGAACTGGATATAAAAGATTCGAAAGATAATTTCAATTACTTCCGAAGTAAATTTTTAGGAGAACGTGAAGCTCTTCGAGCACATGCAGAAGGATTAGATGTTGCCATCATAAATCCATCTACAATTTTGGGTGGCGGATATTGGGATATGGAACCCAACAAATTATTTGCGCAAATTCATAACGGATATTATTTCTACACCAACGGCTCGAATGGATTTGTTGATGTGCGCGATGTAGCAGAGGTAGCTATCAGGGTTTTATTCAGTGAAATATCAGGAGAAAAATTCATCGTATCATCTGAGAATCTTTGCTTTAAAGACTTGATTTGGATGATAGCTGATGAGTTTAAAGTAAAAAGACCTTTCATTCCTGCAAATAGATTTCTAGGTAAAATTGCATGGCGACTCGATACCCTGAAAGCGAAACTTACCGGACAAAGACCTTTGGTGACAAAAGAAGTAATCGAAATGGCGCTTTGTGATTACAATTACAACAATAAGAAAATAAGAAAAATACTTGGTTATGATTTCCGAAAAGTAAACGATACTGTAAAAGAAGTTTGTCTGATGTACAAAAAAAGCGTAGCCGATAAAAAGAACTTTGCAGTAATTGAAACTATCTGAGTAAAGTAAGATTACCCATCAGATTTTTTTTGATACCTGAGGGGCCATAAGTATAGCCCACTGTCCAAACATAGGTTTCCATAGTTTGATCTACACCTTTGTATCTTCCATTCCAGCCAAAATCAATATCGGTAGTCTCATAAACTTTCTCACCCCATCTGTTAAATATTCTCATTTCAAATGAAGTTGGAATACCAACATATACAGGCTTGTATGTTTCATTTGCTCCATCTCCATTCGGGCTAAATGCAGTAGGCATTACCAGCTTAAAATCACAATCATCTCTAAGCGAAATCTGAACAGTATCCATGGATTCGCAACCATTATTATCTGTCACAGTTATGATGTAAATACCGGCAGATATTGCGCTATACACACTTGTTGTTGTGCCATCCTGCCATCTGTATAGCGTATAGCTATTGCCTGCATTCAGCTCCACAACATCGCCATTGCAAATTGTCTTATCTTCTCCTATAAATGGTTTAACAGCCTTAGGAGTGTATCCTAATGTTGTGCTTTTTGAATTTTTACATCCGTTAATATCAGTAACAGTGGCATTATATTGCCCTCCTGATAAATTGACAATATCAATGGTGGTAGCTCCAGTATTCCATTCATACAAATATGGACCATTGCCATTGATTATATTAATAGTTGTAGTTCCATTCGCATTACCACAGGTAGCTTGAGTATTGTTGATTGTAAAATCTATAGTAGGTTGCTCTGCTACATTCACAGACTGAGATGCGGTGCATCCGTTATTGTTGTCTGTTACGATTACGATGTATGCTCCTGCTATACTTACGTCCTGAGTCGATGTGTTTGACCCGGCACTCCAATTATAATTCACACCAGAAGTAGTTGATGTAGCTGTTATAGTTACAATTGGATTTACGCAGGTGATATCAGCCGGAGTTTGTACGCTCAAATTTGGTGGTGTATTATCAAGCGTTACCACTACCTGATTGCTTGCAGAACACCCGTTTGTATTATCCGTTACTGTGAGTGTGTATGTTCCAGGAATACTTGCTACTGCTGTTGCATTACTTCCCAATCCATTGCTCCAACTGTAGCTTATATTTGGTGTAATACTTGAGCCATCAAGAGTTACATTGGTTATAACGCATGTCAATACTTTGGGCTGACCAGCATCAACATCAGGAGTCGCAGGCACTGCAAGTGTGAAGAATGTATCTTTTGAACAAAGGGTTATATCATCAGTCACAGTAACATAGTATGTGCCTGCTGTAAGATTTAAAACATCTTCAGTAGTTGCTCCACCCTGACTCCACACAAAATTAAAATTGCCCAAACCTCCTGTCACCGAAACGTCTATGCTTCCATTTGCCAAACAAGTAGGCTGCGTAATTACAGCTGAAATACTATGCGAGCAACAAGATGAAAGTCCCGGAGCGATTGTAAACCATGCTGTATCTGAACATCCATTGGCATCTGATACATACATGATATAAGTATCAGGCGAAACTCCATTTACAGGAAAAGCAGAAAAAGGGATAGTGGCAGATGGCGTTGAAGATGATGCATAGCTGAATGAATATGGAGCTGTTCCATAAAAAGGTACCGCATTATTAATCACACCATTTGAAGCACCAATACAATTTTCAGGAGAAGCTTGGACAGGGTTAAGAAACAAATCAATTTTTGTAATTGAGAACCAACTTGTATCTGTACAATTATTAGCATCCGAAACAGTTAGCACATAATTCCCAATAGCTATTCCGCTCAAAGGGAATGCTGCAATATTTACAGAAGCGGAAGGATTAGAGAGGGGTGCATAGCTATATAAATATGGTGATGTGCCCCCTGTTGCATTGACATTGCTTATGGTTCCGGTTGTTTCATAGCATGCAAGTTGCGCCACTCCAATACTATTTATTGTCAAAGGATTCGGCAGTGGATTAATAGTAAACCAAAAAGTATCTCTGCAGCTATTTACATCCTGTACTCCTAAAATATATGTGCCCGGTGTTATGTTTGATAGCGGAAAAGAAGCTATAGGTGTCACAGCTGTAGGGTTTGAAGATGGCGCATATCCGTATTGCAATGTTCCCGTTCCGCCAGTTACAGTTACTGAACTAATTATACCACCTGAAGGTGCTGTGCATGTAGGGCTCGAAAAATTTACAGCGCTAATATCAGGAGAGTTGGGCGCTGTCAATGTAATGCTCGTATCTTTTTGACAACCATCACCTGTACTGATAGTGACCGTGTATATTCCAACTGCAAGGTTTGAAGCAGATGCAATATTTCCTGAAGCTGCATTAGCACTCCATGTGTACGAATACGGAGATGTCCCTCCAGAAGGATTAAGTGTTATTGACCCCGTTGATCCCAAACACGAAGGCTGAACAATACTTGCATTTGTCTTGGGCAATGTATTACTTAATGCCACGGTTGTTGATGCCGAGGCAGTGCAACCGTTTCCTGGGTCTGAAGCTGTAACAGAATAAGAACCGGCAACAGATACAGGCTTGGTATTTCCTGTTCCTCCTCCGCTCCATGCAAAGGTAGCCCCTGAAGTACTTGATGTGGCAGTAAGCGTAATATTCGGACTGGCACATGTAAGCGCGGCCGGTGGATTGATGCTCACATTTGGTAGTGTGATATTTTTCGGAACAAACACTGATGTACTTGCTTTGCATCCATTAGACGGATCAGTAGCTGTGATAGTATAGTTAGCAGAAGTTGATACTGATTTTGTTGCGCCAGTGCCTCCACCGCTCCACGCAAAAGTTGCGCCTGATGTGGTAGACGAAGCGGTAAGTGTAACTGGCGTATTGATGCAGGTGAGCGTGGCCGGTGGAGCGATACTTACGTTGGGGGTAACTGTATTTTGAGAGACGGTAGCAGAAGCAGTTGCACTGCAACCTGCAGAAGAAGCTGTAACCGTATAGGTACCCGCAGCAGAAACAGATTTTGTAGCGCCTGTTCCTCCTCCGCTCCAAGTATAGGTCACCCCTGATGTGCTGGAAGAAGCTGTAAGAACAACACTGGAACTTGAACAAGTGAGTACCGAAGGTGTTGCAATAGAAACATTAGGTGGCGTTCCACTTGGAGTTAATGTATAAGTTGCCGTTCTGCTACATCCTCCGGGATTTACAGTGAGTGTATAAGTTCCTGCACCCGTAACTGTTGTACTTGACGATGAAGGAGAAGTAATTGATGTTCCCGCTGTTCCTGACCATGCATATGTTGGTGAACTTGCATTTGTTACAGCCGTAAGTGTTGTTGTATTGGAACCACAGGCCAATGGAGCTGCAGTGATAGAGGCTGTAGGAGCCGCTGATGCAACAATATTTGTAATGATTATATACTGCGAAGATGGGTTTGAACTATATGTGGCTCCCCCATTTTTATAAGTAATAGTTATTGTTTTTATCTGAGAGCCACCTATTGAAACAGCATGGGAACCACAAGTGCAACCTGTGCCAACTGCAGTGATAACTTTTGCATTACCTAAGGTTGCAACAGTATTTGTACCACAACTTCCAATCGTAATATTTGCCGATGGAATTGCTGTTGCTGTAGCGTCAGTAGCTGAAATTTCTACCACATCAGTAAAGTAAGAACTAGATCCGAAAAGCGCTTGATTAATATCCCAAATACTGAAAGTAACAGGAGCACAAACAGGATTAGTAAAAGTTAAAATTACTTGCTCATATCTTGACAAATTATTGTCTGGATAATTTGCCGCAAGAACTAATCCACTTTGAGCTGCGCTATTTGAGCAGTAGCAAGAATTTGTAGAATAGTCCGCTATATACATTGTCACCTCATTGTAGTAAAAAGGAACAGATGGCAATGATGTATTTGTTCCGAAACAATCAGTACTTCCTAGTGTTTGAGCTCTGCTATTTGCAAACTCTGTATACGCTGCGGTCATTGTATTACCTCCTGATGTGGTAGAGAAAGATGTACTTCCAGCTGACCATGATGCAAAACTAAATGTTTGAGCTATTGATGAGGAAACCAAAAGTAATAACGAAGCAAAAATTATCGAGCGCTTTTTCATGAATGGAACTTGATTATATATTGGATTTTAAAGTTAAATAAATCTCACTATTACACTTCATAATCTCCACTTTGATTAAAAGAAAATGGAAGCGAATTATCACTTCCATTTATCCCAAAATTTATAGTAACAACATAATCTTATCTCAACAAAGACATGTTGCCTATTAAGCTCTTTTTCGTTCCGGTTCCATAAGTATATGTAGTAGTCCAAGAGTAGGTTTCCATTGGTGCATCAGCACCTTTGTATTTGCCATCCCACCCAGTGTTCACATCCTTGGTTTCAAATACCTTCTCTCCCCATCTGTTGAATACTCTCAACTCAAAGGATGTAGGAGTTCCGGTATATACGGCTTTGAATAAATCATTTTTCCCATCTCCATTCGGGCTGAATGCCGTAGGCACTGCAATTTCAAAACTGCAATCATCTCTGATTTTCAGCTCCATCGTATCACTTGCCTTGCAGCCATTGTTGTCTGTGATGATTACGGTGTATAGTCCTGCATTTGTAGCATTATAGGTATTATCTGTTGTGCCATCCTGCCATCTATAAGTTGCATAGCCGTTTCCAGCGTTTAATACCACTACCTCTCCTTCACATATTGCTTTGTCTTCCCCAATATCAGGTTTTGTTGCTTGTGGTGTTTGACTCACAGTGGCAGTGCTAACATCTTTACATCCATTTACATCCGTTACAGTGGCAATGTATTGTCCTCCTGATATATTGCTGATGCTTATTGTGGCATCTCCTGTATTCCAATTATAACTGTAAGGACCACTTCCACTGGCGATATTGATAGTTGCTGTTCCATTGCTGTTACCGCAGGTAGCTGGTATTGTTGCTATAGAATAAACAGTTGATTGCTGCGCAGATACATTTACAGTTTGTTCAGCTGTACATCCGTTGTTATTATCTGTTATTGTCAAAGAATATGGTCCAGCCAAAGTAACATCTTGGGTAGAAGTTGTGGCTCCTGCACTCCAGTTGAAACTAACACCAGAGGTGGTTGATGATGCCGAAAGAGTAACAACAGGATGAGCACAGTCAAGATCGATAGGGGTTTGTATGCTGAGATTTGGCGTTGCTCTGTCCACTGTTATTGTTACAGATGCTTGAGATGCACAGCCATTTGAAATATTTGTAGTAGTCACTGTGTATATTGTAGTTGATTGCGGACTTGCTGTTGGGTCTGATATGTTAGACTGTGATAAGCCCGTGCTTGGACTCCAAGTATAAGAGTAACCGCTTGTCGAGGCTGTACCAATTTGGACAGTACCTGATGTGTTTAGCAAACACGTGATACTCGCATCTTGTCCAGCAATTGATACAGGAGCATTAGCATCCAATGAAACATCAACTTGGTCACTCGCAGAACAACCGTTCGAATTTCCAGTAACAACTAAAGTATAGGTATTTGCTGCAGTTGCAGTTGCAACTGGATTTGTTCCTAAACCATTGCTCCATGCAAAACTTACATTTGGAGTTGTACTTGCACCATCTAATGTTACAGAAGTAGTACCACAGAGGATTACTTTATCCTGACCTGCATACACATTAGGTTTTATGGTATCCACAGTAATCACTACCGCATCACTCGATGTACATCCATTAGTTGGATTTGTAGTAGTGACTGAGTATGTTGTAGTAATCGCAGGAGCAGCAAAAGGATTAGAGGTATTAGTTGGAGTAAGCCCTGTTGTCGGACTCCATGTATAGATGTAACCCGATGTATTTGATGTACCTAATGTAACTATGTGAGAAGGATTTTGCAAACAAGTAATACTTGTATCTCTTCCTGCATCAGATACTGGCTGTGTTCTGTCAACTGTAATTAGAACAGTATCGTTGGACACACATCCATTTCCGCCATCTACAGTCAAAACATAAGTGGTGGTTGCAACAGGATTAGCAGTTGGATTTGAGGAGTTCGATGGAGTGAGACCTGTAGCAGGTGACCATGTGTAAGTAAATCCCGGAAATGAAGACGAGCCGATTGATACTCCTGTTGGATTATTTACACATGAAATTGATTGATCCGGTCCGGCAATTGCAGAGACACAACAATAACTCTTTGTGGTGGGGAAAGTACAGATAGCGGGAGTAAAGACCACATTAGTAAACACAAAATTAGTATTGCTGATATTTATTGCACCAAGTGTCCATTGTCCTCTTCCACCAGGAGTACCGGGAACATAAGTTGTATTTGTCGTTGGTGAACCCGAACAAGCATTTGTAGGATATCCATTGAAAGCATTTGGATATACATAAACTTCAATTATTGAATTGCTGGTGAAGTTAACTCCTTTTGATGCAATCAAAGCAAGAGTAACATTGATGGTAGGAGCCGCTGTTGCTGCAAACATGGAATCAAATACTGCAACACCATCTACATAAATAGTCACCCAAAAATCTGCTGCCACTTGAGTACAGAACAACCCTCCGAAAGGTCTTTGCGGATAGGAATAACCTGATATTGAAACTTGAAATGAACCAGTTGTTGCAGCACCTCCCACACCTGCCGGACCAATAGTCACGTAAGCAGAATTATTTGTACCCCCAAATGGACTGTTCTTTGGTGTTGCATTACTTTTTGTAGCTGTCTGAGTAAATGTAGCCTGAGAGGAAGAGCCTCCTGTAGAGCAGCAATTAGGCCCTGCAGGAATACCATTATACGTGATAGAAAAATTTTGCGTTCCGGTAACATCATGAGTGTAAGACATGGTGTCGGGATTTGGAGAAATTGTAAATACAGAACCAAACGAGGCTGCTACACAGTCATTCTTTGGCACCACACTCCATTTACAACTATCAGTCCGCCATGTGATATCAACGAAATCGGTATATGCAGTTGGCACTCTCGGATACACGGTTACATTTACAGAACCTGATGAAAGAATGGTGTTGCCGGATAAACATTTTACACTCCATGTAATTGTTTCTGTTCGTGAAGTGCAGTAATTGCTATTTGAAAAAGTATAGTTCTTAGAAACATCCGAACAAGACTTAAACGTATCTATAGTAGTTCCCGAAGATGTGGTAATTGTAGCCTCAACCGGAGGAACATTTATAGGTGCTGAAAACCCTTGATTAGTTTGAGCTCCTGTGAAATTTGTACTATTAAAGGGTGGAACAATCACATTTCCTGCATAATCCAAAACTTGCAGTGAACCACTTCCTGTAAAACCATTACCAACTGAATCATAAATGTACAACATAAATGATGTGCCACTTGCTCTGTTTAAAGGACCAACACTTACGTTAATTGCATTATTGTTACCATAGCCACTTCCTTTGGCCACAGTATCTCCGGTTCCAGGATTTACAACTATCCAGCTAATTTGGGCACCTTGGCTTCCCGAGCTTCCCGACACTGTAAAAAAGATATTTGAGGGACATGAGGTATTCGCTATTTTAAAATTGTAAATCTGATTACCACAAGCACTTGATGCAGTTGGCGTTGCTGCATACACAGGGCATTGGGCAGTTAATTTACCCGCAAAACCTAATAAGATTAAAGAAAAAAGTAGAGCTGTCTTTTTCATGTTATCGCTTTTGATTCTTTATAGATGAAATCATTACTAATTATGTTGCATTCTATTTTACTAAACCCTTTCTCACTGCATCCGTCTGCATTTTTATGCCTTCTGCATTCTTAATACCTTTTCGCTTCAGATACTCGACTTTACTAGTAGCAGTATTTGTCCCGAAATCATCAATCCTCAATTTCGCTAATTGACTAAGTACAATATGCTTATCTTTTTCACTGAGCATATTATAGCTCACTGCTTCAATAAGAAGACAAATTTCTTTGTATTGTACTGTCAATATTTTTGATAATTGAAGACTGGCATTTTGATATACCAAGGCATCTTCCTTATGATTGCTGCAAATCACTAAATCCTCCTTCCCTATTGTTTCCTGCATTCTCTTCAAAGAGGATTCACTTGACTGCGAAAATGAAACTTTCTCAATAACAGATAAAAAAAACAGCACAAAAGTGATTTTCTGAAATGCTTTCATAATTCGTATTTGATTTTTTTATTTAGAAACATAAGACTCTAACAAGTGTTTACAATTATTTTACGATAGCGCAATTTAGTGATAAAATCAAAGCGCATTAACAGTTTTTTCTGAAAGTGTCAATTGTTTCGATAAACATCATATACGTTAGCCATTATCATAATGTCTAACTGCTATAATTACAGCTAGAAACGCAGATAAAACAAAAATGCCACTTTTTCAAGTGACCTTTCATTGGGATATTTTTAGAATAAAATTATTCTGCTGTTTCTGTAGTTTCCTCTGTGGTTTCAGGAGCAGATGTTTGATCAACAACTGAAGTGTCTTCAGCCTTTTTCTTAGCACCTCCTGCTCTTCTTGTTCTTTTCTTAGGCTCAGTAGCTTTAGCAGTATTTTTGTTTTGAGAGTATATTTCATTGAAATCTACTAATTCAATCATAGCCATTTCAGCAGCATCACCTGGTCTGAAACCGGTTTTGATGATACGTGTGTATCCACCCGGTCTGTCACCCACTTTAGTAGAGATTACACCAAACAATTCCTTAATAGAATCTTTGCTTCTCAGGTCAGCAAACACCATACGTCTGTTATTGGTGGTATCGCCTTTTGATTTAGTAATCATCGGCTCTATGTATCCTCTCAAAGCTTTAGCCTTCGCCAATGTTGTGAAAATACGCTTATGCTCAATCAGCGCGTTTGCCAGATTCATCATCAAAGCATCGCGGTGTGCCTTCTTTCTTCCTAAGTTGTTTACCTTATCTCCGTGTCTCATGACTTATATTTTTGAACAGTTACTTATTTTATTAATTAGTCGTCAAGTTTCAATTTAGAAAGATCCATTCCAAATGAAAGTCCTTTCTCGTGTAACAATGCTTCGATTTCAACCAACGATTTTTTACCGAAGTTTCTGAATTTCAACAAATCGTTAGTGTTAAAGCTTACCAACTCTTCCAAAGAGTGGATTTTCGCAGCTTTCAAGCAGTTGAATGCACGAACTGAAAGATCCAAATCCTCTAATGGAGTCTTAAGCATTTTACGCAAGTGCAACAAGTTTTCATCTACTATTTCGTTTTCTACTGTAGTAGGAGTGTCGAAAGTAATATTCTCGTCAGTGATCAACATCAAATGCTGAATCAAAATTCTTGACGCTTCTTTTACCGCATCTTCAGGATGAATTGTTCCATCAGTTACTATATCAAGAACTAATTTTTCAAAATCCACTCTTTGCTCTACACGGAAAGGCTCCAGAGAATATTTTACATTTCTGATAGGTGTGTATATAGCATCAATTGCTATAAAACCCGCAGGAAGATCTTTTGATTTATTTTCGTCAGCCGGCACATATCCGCGACCTTTGCTGATGGTAAGTTCTATTTCAAGATTTACACTTGTGTTCATATTACAAATCACTAAGTCCGGATTCATGATTTGATACACATTTGTTTGCTTCTCGATGTGCTCAGCTTTAAATTGATCTACCCCTTTAAGCGTAAGATAAATTTTATCGCTGTTGTTGTTATCGTCTATTACTTTTTTCAAACGAACTTGTTTCAAGTTCAAAATGATTTCTGTAACATCTTCCAAAACTCCTTTGATAGTAGAGAACTCATGATCAACACCAGTAATTTTCACACTGCTGATAGCATATCCTTCAAGAGAAGAAAGTAACACTCTTCTCAATGCATTACCTATAGTAACTCCAAAACCCGGCTCCAAAGGTTTGAATTCGAAAGTTCCTTCGAAATCCGTAGATTTTTGCAAAACAATTTTATCTGGTTTTTGGAAAGTTAATATTGCCATAGATATATGATTTATTTAAATTGAATTAATTGATTTATTATTTAGAGTACAATTCCACAATCAACTGCTCATTGATGTTCTCAGGAATTTGATCGCGCTCAGGAAAATCAACAAAAGTTCCCTCTACTGCTCTCTCATCTACTGCTAACCAACCAAACTTTTTAGGCTTATGGCTGATTGC
The DNA here is from genome assembly GCA_947461105.1 of Bacteroidota bacterium. Taxonomy (GTDB): domain Bacteria; phylum Bacteroidota; class Bacteroidia; order Chitinophagales; family LD1; genus CALAYL01. Next base: position 23,910 of record CANHIG010000004.1, read on the forward strand.
GCTTTGTACCACTGTCAAAGACTTAGAACGCTCACGAAGCGCTACTTTATCACCCGGCTTCAATGTGTATGAAGGAATATTCACTACACTACCGTTAACCGTTACGTGTTTGTGACCTACTAACTGACGCGCTTGTCTTCTTGATGCCGCGAAACCAAGACGATACAATGTATTGTCTAATCTTGCTTCCAACATTTTCAATAAGTTCTCACCTGTTACCCCCTTTCTTCTTGAAGCTTTCTCGAAAAGATTTCTGAACTGACGCTCAAGCAAACCATAAGTATATTTTGCTTTTTGCTTTTCAGCCAACTGAATAGCGTACTCAGATGGTTGTTTTCTCTTCTTAGAGATACCATGTTGCCCGGGAGGAAAGCTTCTCTTATCGAAATACTTATCCGGTCCGTAAATAGCTTCGCCAAACTTTCTTGCTATTTTGGTAGTAGGTCCTATATATCTTGCCATAGCTTATTAATATTCTTTCTTGTTCTGTAAATTGATTAAACTCTTCTCTTCTTAGGTGCACGACATCCGTTGTGAGGTACCGGTGTAGTATCATTAATCACTGTAACTTCAATACCACTTTGGAATATTGAACGAATAGCTGACTCACGTCCCGCACCTGGTCCTTTCACAAATACTTCAACTTTTCTTAAACCTGCTTCATAAGCCACTTTCGCTGCATCATTCGAAGCCATTTGCGCTGCATAAGGAGTGTTCTTTTTAGAACCTCTGAATCCTACCTTTCCAGCACTTGACCAAGAAATTGCCTGACCCGTAATGTTTGTAAAGGTGATAATCAGATTATTGAAAGATGCATTGATAAATGCTTTTCCTTCTGATTCTACTTTTACAACTCTTTTCTTTGCTTTTGCTTTGGCACTCGCCTGAGCTGATTGTTGTTTAGCCATTGTTTATCTTTAAATTTCTTGCTTCAATTATTATTTAGTTACCATTTTCTTGTTGGCAACTGTCTTACGCTTACCTTTTCTTGTTCTTGCGTTAGTCTTAGAACTTTGACCACGAACAGGAAGCCCTTTTCTGTGACGGATGCCTCTGTAGCAACCGATATCCTGCAAACGCTTGATATTTTGCTGAGTTTCTCCGCGAAGTTCTCCTTCCAGTTTCAAATTATCTCCGATAAATCTTACGATACCGTTTACGTTCTCGTCAGACCAATCTTTTACTTTGGTGTTTACATCAATGCCATTAGCAGCTAATATTTTCTTAGCTGTTACTTTACCGATACCATAGATATAAGTAAGGGCTATTTCGCCTCTCTTATTCTTGTTTAAATCTACGCCTGAAATCCTTGCCATTCTTTATAGATGTTTTGAGTTTTAATTAACCTTGTCTTTGCTTGAACTTAGGGTTCTTTTTGTTGATTACATAAACCACGCCTTTTCTGCGAACGATTTTGCAGTCAACGCTTCTTTTCTTTACTGATGCTCTTACCTTCATAGCCGTTTTTTATTTATATCTGAAAGTTATTCTTCCTTTATTCAGGTCGTATGGACTCATTTCCACCTGCACCTTGTCCCCAGGTAATATCTTGATATAGTGCATTCGCATTTTACCAGATATATGAGCAATCATCTCGTGACCATTTTCTAACCTAACCCTGAACATCGCATTACTCAATGCTTCTGTTATAATCCCGTCTTGTACAATTAGGTCTTGTTTAGCCATGCAGATGAATACCCTTTTTAAAAGGGAACGCAAATATACAACTTATCCACACACTCCAAAATTTTTTTATACAATTAATTGTACGTCAGGTCAAAAGGGGGGCATACTTGCTTCAAAAGCATTTTTACTTATGTGAATTCTGCTGATTTTCAGCATTTTGATGATTTATCAGCCTTATCAAAGGCTGTCTGATTTTAAGAATCACTATTGCCCCTAGCAGGCAGATGACACCAAAAACCGCCCCCGACCAGGCTATTTGGTCGCCCTCGTAAAAAAACGGCAATGCAAAAAGCAAAGAGAGCAACATCCGGAAAATCACATTTATCATAAAGAACACACTGCCTGTTCTGCCGATTACATGGTTCGGGATAGTTCGAAACATAAAAGTGACCCGCTGAATCCTGACCCCGGCATTGCAAAAGCCGATTACAAGAAAGGTGGCAAAAAAGAGTAGCAGGTTTTTATTCCAGACCTGAATGAAAAACATGGCAGCTGCCAGAAACATCAATATAATAATAGATGAAATGGATTTTTTATCGCCAAAAATCCTGATGGCTGAAATGCCAGCAAACAATGCTCCGGCTGAAAACACCATATCGCTCATGGCATATACATCTCCGCCCTGATGCAAAAAATGATCTACATATACCGGATTGATGAGCGTGCCCTGAATCAGGATGCAGAGGAAAACCAACAGTGAAGAATTGCCGAAAATAAAAATGACCGGAAACTCCCTCAAATACTGAAAGCCTTTCTGAAGCCTGTCTTTCAATGCAGAAGTATCTATCACTTTTTCATGACTAGGGGCAATATTGATGTAGTAAATCATGATAAAAGCAAAAATATAGGTAACCGCATCAATCAAAAAAATCAGATGCACCGGCCAGGGGCGAAAGTGCATGCTATCGGGCAAGTAGGCCGCAATAAAATTTCCCGCATGGCTTCCGCTGAGCAGTAGTGCAGCTATCGCCCCAGCAATAGTCCAGGTGAGCTGCCCCTGAATCTCGAGCTGCGAAGTCACCTTGGAATATTGATCTTTGTGCGTGATTTCCTGAGCGAAGGCATACAATGCCGGAAAATGGATGTTATATATAAAGACTGTTGTCGCATAAACCATAGCTGCCAAAATCCAGGGATAGCTATCGAGAAAAAAACCTGAAACTGCGGCAGTTGCCAGAACAATAAAGCCAATGGTATTAATCCAAAGGAAAATAGTTCTGCGGCTGTATCGATCCACCAGCGTACCCGCAAAAAGCCCCCAAAGCAGCGAGATAAAAGTAATCACCAGATAGATACGCTGAAAAAGAAGCGGCTCATGCACCACTCCAGTGAAATACCAAGGCACAGCAAGCATGGTGATGCCCTGCGATATGCCCGAGATAGAATTGGCAATGAGTAAATAAAGAATTGGACTGCGCTTTTTCACGCAGCGATAATAGAGAAAATCTTTTGCTGACTGGTAAAAAAAATGTTTAGATAAGCTTACCGATAGTGAGTTTCGCCAATCTGCCCAAAATGGGTGTATAGGCGTAGTTTTTTATCGCCTATATACTAGCTATATGCCATTTAAATGACCGACAAATTCAGGATTCGCAACAGGCGGTTTTTTAAGTGCGCTATCGCGTTAATACAGATTAATTAACGCAAAGATTTTCTCTCCGAAAAAAAAGGACATTGTACTTACATTTTATTTGTTCCAAGCGGATGCTTGAAAAAGTAAGGATAAGCAAGTTTGAAACTTGTCCTTCATTGGTTATATCTTGTGAGTATATTCATATTTTGCTTTAGCCTTCTGCAAAAGGCATATTATAGATTAACTTTCGCAAGACAAGCAAAAGCAAGAAAGAAACAACCATAAAAATTTACACAAAATGAAAAAGACAACACTAATGATTTTGGCCATTGCCACATCATTCTGTTTTGGTTTCGCATTCAACACTATCATTACAAAGCAGACGAAACACCAGATGCAAATGAAAAAAGTAACCGGTATTGGTGGTGTTTTTTTCAAATGTAAAGACACCAAGAAAATGAAAGAGTGGTATCAAATACATCTGGGTTTAAATACAAACCAATACGGGACAGTTTTTGAATGGTGGCAGGGTGCAGACAACACCAAAAAGGGATTTACTCAATGGAGTCCTTTCAAAGAAACCACTAAATACTTTGAGCCTTCTGCCAAAGACTTTATGATAAACTACCGAGTCGAAAATCTGCAAGCGCTTGTAGCCGAACTGAAAAAGCAAAATGTGACCATTACCGACACAATTGAAACCTATGAATACGGAAAGTTTGTACACATCATGGATATAGAGGGAAATAAAATTGAACTGTGGGAGCCAAACGACATCGAGTACGAAAAACTAGGCATACAAATCGGCAGCAAGACAACAAAATAAAGGAACTGCTGTTTGTATAATTATCCCGAAAAATATATCAGCAAACAGAACGAAATTATCACCCTTTGAAATAAATAATGAAAATAAAACCTGCATATTATTGGTTCGCAATTTTTGCATTGACTTTCATAGCCTATCAACTGGTTCAAGATAGCATCAGACCAAACTACAACGGAGGCAATTTAATTATTAAGTATTTGTTAGGAGTTGCGCCTAATTTTTTCCCAAGCATAGGAATCCCGGCTCTGTTCGTCATTCTTATTCCGGAACTCCATAATAAAAACCCGACTAATGTATGGTTGAACAGTAAAAAGCACCTAACAGCAATCCTGATTTCACTAATTGGACTTCTATCGTGGGAGTTTATGCAATTGACAACCACAAAAGGGCGATTTGATTGGCACGATGTTCTTTGGACGCTAATTGGGGCTTTGATTTTTTATTTAATATGGACTATAACCCCAACAAAATACAAGGGTGAATGAGCGCGAAATAGAATCCGAAAATGAAAGAGATTTTTGCTGACCTAAATCATTGACAGCAATCTAAAACCATTAAAATTTCCAGTATACTGGAAATTTTAGTACTACAGTGATTGATTTCGATAAGCGCGCTTTAAAAAATACAAATTGAAAATCACCCTGAAGCAGCTACATCGGTAATAACTCCTAAAAACTTAATGGACTTTTGCCGGATTTAAGACAGAATAGAACGCGAAATCACGATACGCTGCACCTCTGATGTACCTTCATAAATCTGTGTAATCTTGGCATCGCGCATCAATCGCTCTACATGGTATTCTTTTACAAAACCATATCCTCCATGCACTTGTACCGCTTCCACAGTAGTTTTCATAGCTACCTCCGAAGCAAATACTTTGGCCATAGATGAAGCAATATCGTAATTTTCATGAGCATCTTTCAGCGCAGCAGCTTTGTATACCAATAGGCGTGCGGCTTCTATTTCAGTGGCCATATCAGCCAGCTTAAAAGCAATTGCCTGATGATTGATAATTTCCTTTTTGAATGCCTTGCGTTGTTTAGAATAGTCAGCTGCCATTTCATAAGCCCCTGCTGCAATACCCAATGCCTGAGCTGCAATTCCGATTCTGCCACCTGCCAACGTTTTCATTGCAAATTTGAATCCAAATCCATCTTCACCTATTCTGTTTTCCTTAGGCACTTTCACATCGTTGAACAGCAAAGTGTGTGTGTCAGATGAACGAATACCCAGTTTATCTTCCTTCTTTCCTACTACAAAGCCCTCCATGCCTTTTTCTACAATCAGCACATTGATTCCCTTGTGTCCTTTGGCTACATCTGTTTGTGCAATCACGAGATAGATAGATGCGCAACCTCCGTTTGTAATCCAATTTTTGGTACCGTTCAATACATAGTGGTCGCCTTTGTCAATAGCAGTGGTGGACTGTGAAGTGGCATCTGATCCTGCCTCAGGTTCTGAAAGACAAAACGCACCTAATTTTTCTCCTTTCGCCAATGGCACCAAATATTTTTGCTTTTGTTCTTCTGTACCAAACTCCTGCAAACCCCAGCAAACAAGCGAATTGTTTACAGACATCAATACAGAAGATGAGTTATCAATTTTTGAAATTTCTTCGAGCGCTATCACATAGCTAAGTGTATCCAATCCGCTCCCACCATATTTCGGGTCAACCATCATACCAAGAAAGCCCAAATCAGCCATTCCCTTCACTTGCTCCGCAGGCCAAATCTGGTCGCTGTCGCGCTCGATTACTCCCGGTTTGCAAACTTGTTGTGCGAAATCGCGAGCTGCCTTGCGAATCATTAAATGCTCCTCTGTCAACGAAAAATTCATATTGTTTGTTTTTGCCCTGCGAATATAGCATAAGCCGTCAAATATGATAGCGTAAAACAAGATTCTTCATGCTATTAAACTACCCGGATGTACTCCGAAAAGCAATAATATTTTGCCAAATCCGTTTTCAATGAAAAATTTAAACATGCAATTCAAAACAACAATAACATACTTAGCAATTCTGATGGCTATGGCTTCTTGTAAGAAAGAAGAAGCACGGTCAATTATTTATACCATTAATTCTGTAGATAGTTCCGGTATTTATGCCCGGGTTAAAGGAACGGAACATAATAATAAAACTACTATCAATATAAATCTAATTAATATAAAGGATTTTAGCAGTTTTGATGTTCACTTTCACGAAGGTCCTCCAGCAAGCTACAAAGGTTATGCACCATACACTTTCCATAATATTCGCGGCTCACAAAATATAGCAAGCCCGGGAATAGAACAAGATATAGAGATGAAGTATGATAATTTCATTCAGTTTGACGGAACATGCGTTGTTCATCCTTCAGGTCAATCAAATGTAATTGCTAAAGGTGGAATAGGAAAAAATGCACAATAGAATTACTCTTTGATGTTGTTGATGAGGTTGGTAGTGCTGACTCCCGCTACTAGAGGCACTATTGCAATTTTTCCTCCATTGGCTTTTACTATATCTGCACCAACAATATCGCTTTCTTTATAGTCTCCGCCCTTGACCAAGACATTTGGAAGTATATGCTTTATCAGCTCCAAAGGAGTTTCCTCATCAAAAACAATCACGGCATCTACATTTTTCAAGGAAGCTAAAATCAAAGCTCTTGAGTCCTGATTATTTATTGGACGCGAATCACCTTTGAGTTTTTTTACTGAATTATCTGAATTCAAACCCACCACAACTCTATCGCCAAGCTCAGCACAATGATTCAGTAAGCTCACGTGCCCCACATGAAGTATATCAAAACAACCATTGGCAAACACAATGCTATCGCCCACTCCGCGCCAATGTTGCATCAGCCTGTCCAGCTCTGTTAAACCAACAATTTTTTCTGCAACATCCATATCAATCTTTCGATTATAAAATCCGTGCTATGCTTTTTTCTGCTGAAAAGCAAGATAAGCCATAGCCACCAGCCCTGAAAGTATTACCATGAGCGTTTGAGCTGTCCATGCTATCCAACCCCAGGCATAGCCGATGTTTGCGGATACGCCATAAAGCAATAAAATTTCTCTGGTAATGAGCGGATATGCTCCCACTCCGCCCTGAGTAGCAATGAATGCAAACGTGCCAAAAAACAAAATCGCCATTGCTGCGCCAATGCCCAGATGAGCCGTTTCAGCAAAAGCCATAAAATTGCAATAACCCATTGCTAAATACATAGCCCAAACCAAAATAGAATAGAAAACAAATAGCCAGGGATTTTCTACGTTTCTTACAGCTGTAAGTCCACTGAGCATTCCCTTTAGTTTTTGAGTGACCACGCCTATTATAGGCAGCTTGCTGGCTTTCTTATAAATCAATATTGATGCAGCTGCCACAAAAAACACTACTCCTATTTTGATATAAATAGAAGACGCTCCAGCTGATTGCATTTTTAAATGAAGTGGAGCAATCAGATATTTTTCAAATACGGAAAAAAGCAAATCATGCTGCACAAAAAACAGTAAAACCCCAACACACAAAAGAGTAAGCACATCTACAATCCGCTCCAGCACCATAGTGCCGATAGACTTTTCGATAGGCACACCATCAGTTTTAAATACTATGCCGCATCTCGAAATCTCTCCCAATCTTGGAAATGCAACATTCCCAACATACATCACATAAACCGCTGCTGCAACATTTCCAAATTTGGCTTTGTAACCGAGCGAGCGCAAAAGCATATTCCATCTTTCTGCCCTCACAAAATTACTTAGCATACCAATAGCTGTTCCCATAAATAACCAAAACCAACTCGCACGATCAAAAGCAGCTTTCATTTCGCTGATGTCATCAGCGGTTAGCTTCCTCACTGCCAGCCACACCAAAAGCGCCCCAAGTCCCAGAGACAAAGCAAACTTGAGTATACCTGACAATAATTTTTTCACAAATTTATGTTGTTAATTGATTTGCAGCATTCACGTGAACTGTAGTAGGTTTATGCGTTCTATGCTCCTCCATAGTAAGCTGACAATAGGATATAATGATGATGATATCTCCCACGGCTACTTTGCGCGCAGCAGGACCATTCAGGCAAATAGTTCCGGAACCTCTCTCGCCTTTTATTACATAGGTTTCAATTCGCTCTCCGTTATTTACATTTACGATTTGCACTTTCTCATGCTCTACAATGTTAGAAGCCTCCATCAGATTTTCATCAATGGTGATTGAACCGATGTAGTTCAAATCAGCTTGTGTAACCGTGGCACGGTGAATTTTTGATTTATAAACGGTAATTGTCATAGGGTGTAAAAGTAAAAAAAGAATTTAGGGCACAAATGAATCAAAAAAAAGGAGCTTTTGCAAAGATATTGCATAGGCATATTGTTGGTATTATTTATGAGTAATCACAGCAATTTGGCTAATCCTTATTATGTTTGCGCCAACCGAAAAATTACATACATGTTTCAGGAGGCGAAATCGCTCAAATTTGACTACAAAAAAATTGATAGCAATGACATACAATACTTTGTGTCAATTGTTGGAGCGCAATATGTACTAACCTCCGGAGAGCAATATGAAAAGTATGCAAAAGATGAAACTGAAAATCTCAGATTTTATCCTGAGGCAGTTGTAAAACCATTGACAACAGAGGAAATCAGCAAGGTAGTAACCTACTGCAACGAAAATAAAATTCCTGTGTATCCCCGCGCAGCCGGAAGTGGTCTTTCTGCAAATAGTCTGGCAATTTATGGCGGGGTAATGCTGAGCATAGAAAGACTGAATAGGATTATTGAAATTGATGAAAAGAATCTTCAGGTAATTACTGAGCCAGGAGTAATTACAGAAGTATTGCAAAATACTGTGAAAGAAAAAGGACTCTTTTATCCTCCAGACCCTTCGAGCCGAGGCACATGCTTTATAGGCGGAAATGTGGCTTGTAACTCAGGCGGGCCAAGAGCGGTGAAATATGGTGTGGTGAAAGATTATGTGCTGAATCTCGAAGTGGTTTTGCCAACAGGTGAAATCATGTGGACCGGTGCAAATGTGTTGAAAAACTCAACGGGCTATAATTTCACCCAACTTTTTGTAGGCAGTGAAGGCACACTGGGTATCGTTACCAAAATAGTTTTGAAACTCATCCCCTACCCGAAATTCAATGTGGCGATGCTGGCTCCATTCACTTCTATGGATCAGGCAAGTGCTGCTGTTTCGGCAATTTTCAGAGCAGGTATAGTACCATCATGTTTAGAGTTTATGGAGCGGGAAGCTATTGACTGGGTATGTAAATTTCTGGGCGATGTAAATATCCCTATTGAAGAAAATGTAAAGGCCAATTTACTGATTGAAATTGATGGAAACGACATGGAGCAAATTCATAAAGAGGCGGAAAAACTTTATGAGGTGTTGAGCGAATTTGAATGCGGAGAAATTTTATTTGCGGACAGCGATGCACAAAAAGCTGACCTGTGGCGCATGAGAAGAAGTGTGGCAACGGCTGTAAAAACAACTTCAGTTACTATCGAAGAAGACACTGTAGTGCCCAGATATTATTTGCCGGAGCTTTTAAGACATATCAAGGAAGTAGGGACGAAATATAATTTTCGTTCCGTGTGCTATGGTCATGCCGGAGATGGGAATGTACATGTGAGAATAATCAAAGACAATCTTTCTGATGAATACTGGAGAGATGTAGTGCCTAATGGTGTTCGGGAAATATTTGAAAAAGTAGTGGCTTTAGGCGGCACTATCAGCGGAGAACATGGTATTGGATGGGTGCAAAGAAGATTCATGGACATCAAGTTTCCTGAATTTCAGATGGAATTGATGCGCGGAGTGAAAAAGGTTTTTGACCCAAACCATATTATGAATCCGGGGAAAGTTTTTTGACACAAAAAATAAATTCGCTTTTCTAAATTGAATAACAAACAGGTAGCTATAAAGCCTTGAAAGATTTTTATAAAAATAGACATACAGTCATTCAGGTAATCATCGCAGTGTTTGCGGTGATTTTTGTAATCAGATTAGCCTACCTGCAACTCATTGATAAAAAGTATGTATTGATGGCAAGGAACAATGCCATCAAAGAAATGGAAGTGTATCCTACCAGAGGAATGGTCTACGATAGGAATGGGAAACTTATCGTATACAACGAAGCTATCTATGATATCATGATAGTACCCCGACTCACAGCAAATGTAGATTCTGCGAGATTATGCGAATTGCTTGATATTACTTTGGCTGATTATTCCGACAGAAAATATAAAGCAAAAAAATACTCGCCTTATAAGTCTTCATTTTTTATGAAACAGGTATCTATGGCTACCTACTCCAGGTTTCAGGAATTTCTGTATTTATTTCCGGGTTTTTATGGTCAGGTTCGGACTATCAGAAAATATCCATACAAATGTGGCGCCTTGGTAATGGGAGATATAGGCGAGGTTGATGACAGACAAATTCTGGCATCAAACGGTTATTACAAAGCGGGCGATTATGTAGGCAAAGGAGGTATTGAAAAGACCTATGAGAAAGAGCTTGGTGGCAAACAAGGTAAGAAGTTCATATTTGTAGATGTGCACAACCGAGAGCAGGGAAGCTTTGCAGATGGGCAGTTTGATACTTTGGCTCAGGCCGGGGATAATCTTTTTACTTCCCTGGATATTGAAATGCAACAATATGGCGAAGATCTGATGCAAAACAAAAAAGGCAGTGTAGTAGCAATTGATCCGAAAACCGGTGAAATCCTTTGCCTGATTTCCTCTCCGGGCTATGACCCAAACTTGCTTTGCGGCTCAATAAGAGGCGAAAACTTTGCAAAATTGTTAGTGGATTCTTTGAAGCCTTTGTTTAACAGAGCAACAATGGCTACTTATCCTCCTGGCTCTACTTTCAAACCATTTGTTGGTTTGATTTCATTAAATGAAGAAGTACAGGGGGTAGAATATACCGTTCCCTGCAATGGATTTTATTATTTCGGAGGACTCACCCTTCGCTGCTCGCATCATCACCCATGGGCTACAAATATTCAATATGCATTGGCGCAATCCTGCAATCCATATTTCTGGCAAACATTCAGAAACTCCATTGAAAATAAGAACTACAGCAGAATTCAGGATAGCTATGGGAAATGGGTGGAATACTGCAATAGTTTTGGCTTTGGAACAAAACTGGGTATTGATATTCCTAGCGAAGTGAGAGGAAACATTCCTTCGGTAAATTATTTCAATAGAATGTATGGCGAGCGAGGATGGAAATCAGCCACAATTATATCGCTGGGAATTGGTCAGGGAGAAGTACTCGTTACTCCATTACAACTGTGCAACGCATTTGCTTCTATTGCCAATAAAGGATGGTATATCACTCCGCATTTAGTAAAGAAAATTGTAGATACCGACACACAAAAAGACATAAAGAAGAAAGACGAAAAACATTACACTAAAATAAGTCCTGAATGGTATGAACCTGTGATTGAGGGTTTGTATCAGGTGGTACAGGCGGGAACCGCATCCTCATCAAGAGTAGATGGAATAGCCATGTGTGGCAAAACCGGAACTGTGCAAAATCCTCATGGAGATAATCACTCGCTTTTTGCGGGATTTGCTCCAAAGGATAATCCTAAAATAGTTATAGCAGTATGTGTAGAAAATGCAGGATTTGGAGGAAGATTTGCAGGTCCGATAGCCAGTTTGATTATTGAGAAATATTTGAATGATACCATAAGCACCCGAAGACTGGATTTAGAAAAGAGAATGAAAGAAACTAACTTGCTGAACAAATATTTCGCTGCATCAAAACCTAAAACCGCAGAACCAACCGATGAATAGCTTTAAAAAAGAGGAACAAATTACCGGTAGGATAGATTGGATGACTGTATTCATCTATTTGGGTCTAGTATTTTTCGGGTGGCTCACTATCTATTCGGCAGTCTATCAGGATGAGGAGCAAAATATATTTAGCACTGCGGTGAATAGCGGCAAACAATTTCAATGGATGGTTGTGAGTTTCATTATTGGCTTCATTCTTCTTATAGTAGACAGTAAGTTCTTCTCTACTTTTGCTTATGTGTTCTATGTGCTCATGATTATTGTTTTGGTTGGTGTGATATTTCTGGGAGTGGAAGTAAAAGGTCAAAGAAACTGGATTCGCTTTGGAGGCTTTCAGATGCAGCCTTCTGAAATGGCTAAATTTGCTACTTGTCTGGCTGTTGCCAAATACATTTCAACCCTGAATGTAGATATTAGGAAATGGAAATTTAAGTGGCGTGTTTTTGCGCTGGCATTTTTCCCCATGCTCATTGTATTAATTCAGGGCGATACCGGATCTGCCATAGTTTTTGTTGCATTGATTTTAGCATTGTTTCGCGAGGGATTGGAATCCTATTTTTTGGTAATCGGTACCGCAGTAGCTGTGTTGTCGGTGCTTGCGCTGCTCATTCCTAAGTTTATTTTTTCAGGAATACTACTCCTCATAGCATTTGCAATTTCGTATTACAACTGGCGGAATAAAACAGCCGTAAAATGGATAATGGGGGTTTGGCTCATTTCATCCTTATATATTTTCTCTGTTGACTTTGCCTTCAGCAAGCTCAAATCACATCAAAAAGACCGAATAAATGTATTGATAGGAAAAGGCGGAAACGACTGGAACATAAGACAATCCATGATAGCAATCGGGTCGGGAGGATTTATAGGTAAAGGTTACTTGAATGGCACCCAGACAAAACTAAAATTCGTTCCCGAGCAAAGCACCGATTTTATTTTCAGTTCAATTGGTGAAGAGTTTGGCTTTGTTGGGAGTATCATTTTGGTGTTGGCATTTGTGGGATTATTTTATCGCCTGCTCTTTATGGCAGAGCGGCAACGCTCGCGATTTAGCCGCGTGTATGGATACTGCGTAGTTTCTATTCTCTTTTTCCACTTTCTAATCAATATCGGAATGGCTATTGGAGTAGCGCCTGTAATCGGAATTCCTTTGCCATTTATCAGCTATGGTGGGTCTTCACTGCTTTCGTTCACTATTCTTCTGTTCCTTTTTATCAGAATGGATTCGCAAAGATTAGAATCGTTTAGGTAAAACGCCTACTTCTCCCACTTCCCTCTCAGATGATATCCTTTAGGTTTAGTAAAGGCTCTTATTCCGATGTGTGAAAGTGTAGCACCAAAACCCGAATGTTTCCTACCGCTCCATGGCAACGCAGGCGAAACTCTGTCACAGCAATTCCAGTAGCCGGTGCCTGAGTTGATTTGGCTGAGTATTTTTTCTGCTCTTTCCTGAGTAGCTGTATATACCGCAGCAGTAAGGCCATATTCTGTATCATTCATCATTTTCACAGCTTCTACATCGTCTTTTACTTTTGTGATTCCGATGATTGGGCCGAAAGATTCATCGCGCATCACAGCCATATCGTTTGTGGTATCAACTAAAACTGTGGGCTCAAAATAATTTCCGGGTTTATCAATTCTCTTTCCGCCTGCAAAAAGTTTTGCTCCTTTATCCAGAGCATCTTTCACCTGATGCTCCAAAACTTTTATTTGTGCTTCACGAGTCAACGCACCGATGTATACACCCGCTTCTGTTGGTTCGCCAATTTTCCATGATTTCACTTCTTCCACAAAAGCTGCTATATACTCATCGTAATTTTTCTCATGCACATAGATACGCTCCACTGCGCAACAACTTTGCCCATTATTATAAAATGCACCATCGGCAGTTCCAATGGCAGTATTCTTTACATCGGCCACATCGTCTGCCACATAAAGTGGATCTTTACCTCCAAGTTCTAATTGGCAAGGAACCATTTTGGGAGCTACTTTATTATAGATGTAATGCCCTGTGGCATAAGATCCGGTGAAATAGTAGCCATCAAAATTCATTTCCAGTAAAACTGCACCGACTTCACGCGCACCTATAGCCGCAATAAAGTTATCGGCAGGAACGCCACTTTCATGAAGCAATGTTTCAATATTTAATCCTGTGAGTGTAGCAAATTCTGATGGCTTATACATTACTGCATTTCCTGCAATCAGAGCCGGAACAAAAACATTCACCCCAACCAAGTACGGATAATTCCATGCGGAAATATTGCAAATCACTCCGAGTGGTTCGTAAGAAATTTTTTCTCCCATACCATCTTCTTCCACCATCCAGTCATCAGCAAGATATTTTTTTGCATTCGCGCAAATCCATTTTATTCTATTGCGCGCACCGTTCAATTCGTTGTACGCTTGCTGCAAAGGCTTGCCTGTTTCAGCGGTCAAATCCTTAGCCAGCTTATCTTTGCGCTCATCCAACAAATCATGAAACTTCATAAGGGACTCTATTCTTTTCTGAATGTCTTCTTGCTGCCACAATTTCTGCGCAACTTTCAGGCGATTAAATTTTTGCTCTAATGAGTTTGCTGAGTCTTCAGCTATTTCTTTGATTGTTGTTCCATTTGCTGGATTAGTAATTTTCATGTTGGTTATGATTTATTACATGCGTTTAAAAATGCTTCCCGAATATTTTTGCTAAGTGGACTTTCTTTTTCTTTCATTCGCTCGGGGTGCCACTGCACAGCAAGAAAAAAAGGATAGGGCTCCTTTAATTCAATAGCCTCTGGTACTTCATCATCAGACTTAGCCACAACAATCAATGATTCCCCCAACTTGTCTATAGCCTGATGATGTGCACTGTTTACTTCTCCGGCAGATAAACCGCAGACTTGATGCAAAAAAGAATTTTCAATTACATGAATTCCATGCGCTTTATCTTCATCAGTTTCTTTTTTGTGAATGACATTTTTCCCACCTAAATCTAGAATCAAAGTCCCTTTGTAAAAACAGTTGATTAACTGCAATCCCCTGCATATTCCAAGAACAGGAATTTCTAATTCTAACGCACGTTCCAGAACAGAAAACTCAAATTCATCTCTGCGCACATCAAATTCAGATGGTGCATTTTCGTAGTGCAGCGTATAATTGGTAAGATGGAAACCGGGATGAATATCTACTCCTCCTGTTAGCACTATACCATCGCAACTTGCTAATTCAGCGAGATTTTCTTTGGCATATGATAGCTCAACTACTTCAATATTGTCATCGCCTTTTATCCATCTCGGATAGTTAGCAAAGTTAGTAGCTGAAAGTGTGATTCCGATTTTTAATGACATGAATCTATATTGAATTAAAGAGCCTCTAGATACAAATTTTTAAAATCTTCTCTGCTCACTGGCTTTGGATTGTTAGGATGTGCGAAATCTGCAAAAGCCAAATCAGCAAGCGTTTCAATGTACTCGCTTTTCACACCAACTTCGCTCAGTTTATGAGGAATACCAATTCTTGAATTCAAGTCAAACAAATACTTCACTACCGCTTCGCCACTGTCTTCTTTCAATTCCAATGTTCTTGCCATTCTTTTGAATCTGTATTCAAATCCTTCAATGTTAAATTTCATTCCGTAAGGAATATTCAC
>CANHIG010000005.1 GCA_947461105.1 Bacteroidota bacterium
ACTTAAATCCACTAACCGAGGACTTTGCAGAAGGGCAGAATGAAGCTGTTCTTTCCAGAAACATCAGAAAAATGATAACTAAATTTTTAAAGCGGAACAATGAAAAATAAACTATTTATAAAATGCATTACTGTAGCTTTTATGCTGCTAGCAGGCGGAGGGTGTAAACTCTTTAAAGAGCCGATAAAGACAGAAAATAAAAATGTACCTGATGCTTTTAATATTTCGCAGGATACTACGAACACAGCTCGTGTAAAATGGCGCAATTATTTTACTGATACCAATTTAATTGCATTAATTGATACCGCCCTGAAAAACAATCAGGAGTTGAACATCACCATGCAGGAAATTAATATTGCCCGAAATGAAGTGAAAGCTAAGAAAGGAGAATATTTACCATTTGGAGGAATACAACTTGGCGGTGGGCCTGACAAATCCGGGCGATATACATGGAACGGACAATCTGAGGAGGATCTTAAGGCTAACCCAGGGAAAGCAAAGTATATAGGCGACTTTATGGTAGGTGCTGTTTTTTCCTGGGAACTGGATATCTGGAAGAAGCTGCGTAATGCTAAGAAAGCAGCAGTGGCAAGATACCTAGCCAGTGTTGATGGGAAAAACTTTATGGTAACTAATCTTATTTCAGAGATTGCTAATTCATACTACGAACTAATTGCTCTTGATAACCAACTTTCCATTATTCAAAAAAATATTGAAATTCAAGATAATGCCTTGAATATTGTTAAGCAACAGAAAGATGCAGCCCGGGTGACTCAATTAGCAGTAAACCGATTTGAAGCGCAGCTACTCAATACACAAAATCTTCAATATGATATTCAGCAGCAAATAGTGGAAACCGAAAACAAGATTAATTTCCTGACAGGCCGTTTCCCCAAGCCTCTTACGCGCAATTCTGCATCATTTAATAATACACTGTTTGATTCTATTGCCTCAGGTATACCAAGCCAGTTGTTGGAAAACAGACCAGATATAAAACGAGCAGAGCAACAGTTAGTTGCCGCTAAACTAGATGTGAAAGTAGCTAAAGCTAGTTTTTTTCCGAATGTGCGTCTTTCCGCATCAATTGGATTTCAGGCTTTCAATCCGGCTGTGTGGTTTCGTCCAGAATCGATACTCTATAGTGTGTTCGGAGATTTGATGGCTCCTTTAATTAACCGAAATGCTATCAAAGCAGCTTACATGAGTTCCAGATCTAAGCAGATACAGGCAGTTTACAATTACGAACAAACTATTTTGAAGGCATACATTGAGGTTGTTAATCAACTCTCAGGAATAGATAAGTATTCGAAAAGTTATGAAACAAAATCAAAAGAAGTTGAAATCCTTACTCAATCAATTGCAGTTTCCGCAAATCTTTTCAAATCAGCCAGAGCAGATTACATGGAGGTTTTATTGACTCAACGTGAAGCATTGGAGTCGAAAATGGAGCAAATCGAAATCAAGAAAAAACAATTGAACGCAGAAGTTAATATTTACAAGGCTTTAGGAGGAGGATGGAATTGATTAGATTGATATTCAAAAAATCAATGTAAGCCCAAATCTTTCTATGATTGAAGGAACAATTTCCCCATAACAATAAAGTGGAAAAAACTTGATAAGGTTTTATGAGTATTCACTTCACTCATTTTCATAATCAAACGCAAAATTATCTTTAATAGATGGAATCCCAATTTTATTTAAAATAAAATAAAGATTTTCAAAGCGATTTACAGAAGCCTGATACCATCTTCTTTTAATTCGATTTGTCTTGTTTTGAAAAGCAGCCCCACCGCGGCTTTAAAGGCTTTTTTACTCATATGAAGCGCAGTCTCTATCTCTTTAGGGCTACTCTTGTCGTGCAGGTCAATAAGACCATCATTGGCGTTGAGCAAGTCGAGAATGGCTATGGCATTCAACTCTACCACATTTTTGTAGCCCTGTGGTTTCAGGCTCACATCTATCAAACCATCTTCCCGAATCTTTTTAATAAATCCGTCTATGTGTTCCCCTTCGTATAGCGACTGAAAAATATCGCTATGGAAAATCAGTCCTTCGTCAGAATCATTTATAATCACTGCCACACCCAAATCAGACTCTTTCCCGATGATGAGCTTTATTTTTTCTCCTACTTTGAAATCCATAAGCTATTTATTGTTCAAAGATAATCGGTAATTTTTGTCTGTGTGGTATTTTTTGAAGTGATAACCTGAAAAAGCCCTAGCCGAATCAGGCAAGCCATAAAGCAGGGTGGGAGGAATTAAATTTTTCGTGAAAATTTTTGCCTGCTTAACGGTTTGGAGCTAAAAGAAGTGCGGCTTTGAAACCGAAATGTTTTCTAACAACACAATATTAATTAGTTGCCGAAATATTGCCTCTTTTTTTGTCTACAATAAAATAAGAAACTTTCGCGAAGCGGCAACTTTTAGGCAAAAAACTTATACTTCTGCCGCATTTTTTTAGGTGCTGTGTGTGCCTTGAATGGTGAATATAGTTCTTTATTTAAAGAAAGAAAAGCCCTGAGAGTGTAAGTCTCTCCAAGCGGAAATAACATTCCGAAGTGAAGCAAGTCGCAAGGTGGATTACCGTGAGGTATACACTGAAGTAAGCGAGCCTGCGCATGATGGAACTGACGAACAGGAACTGCATAAGAGGCTATGAAAGCCGGATAAGGTTACACAGCAAACCGAAGTCCTAACGTGCGGTAACACGAGTGCTTTCATAGTAGATGCAGCAGGGTTCATCTGAAGGGAATTCACCTTACCGAGGGAGGTCTTGAAATAGATTCGTTCTCTATGTGCCAAGAAGTCAGCAGAGGTCATAGTATTTGGTAACGAGCCATCAGAAAAGATGGAGGACTCACAACCATCGAAGGACTGAACGGAAGGTTGTTTCCAATTCGATGCGGAGTTCCGATAAAATCGAGATAGCCACATCTTAAACGAGAAACAGAGTAAAAGAAAGAGTAAAGATGATTGAGCAGATTATTAACCGCAAGAACATGCACCGCGCATGCATCCATGTAATACAGAACAAAGGTTCGGCAGGAGTAGACGGCATGGGCGCAAGTGAACTAAAGCAGTACGTGCAAGAACACGGCACAGCAATAGCCACGCGCATCATAAACGGAAAATATCTGCCCCAAGCCATCAGGGGAGTCCACATCCCCAAGAGCAACGGCAAGAAGCGACTGCTGGGCATCCCGAAAGTAACCGACCGCTGGTTGCAGCAAAGCGAGGCGCAAGCAATTGCCCCGCGATTCGAGAAAGAATTCATGGAACACTGCTATGGATTCCGCCCGAAGAAAAACGCACATGATTGTATACTGCAATCACAAAAGTATGTACATGAAGAGTCCCCTGTGGTGGGGTGTTATCACCGCACCACTTTCTTTCTTTTCTTCTTAAGGTCGGTCTTATGCCCGTAATTAAATCGTTCACTTCAAAGCGTTATGGAGATAACGCCAACCGGAAGTAAACAGCAGAAGAAATCAAATATCTAAAACTGCAGAATCATAGGTTTGTTTTGAAGTATATCTTCAATCTTTTTCATCACAGCATCATTCAGCTTATCCATCGAATCAAAAGCTTTGAGATTTTCGGCTAGTTGAGCTTCTTTTGATGCTCCCAAAATTACTGTAGAAACATTTGGGTTTTTTAAACACCAGCAAAGCGAAAGATTGGTGAGTGTAACACCCACCTCATCGGCAAGTTTTTTAAGTTGCTTTACCTTTTCGGCTTTGTCCAGTTCTGCTAAAGTTCTGTCCTTCAACCAAGCCATATTTTCCAATCCAAGTCGTGAATCTGCTGCAGGTGGAGTATCTATATACTTTCCTGTGAGCAAACCGGAAGCCAATGGCGACCATATAGTAGTACCTAATCCAAATGTTTTATATAATGGTAGATAATCCTTTTCCAAAGATTCTCTTGCAAACATATTATACTGCGGTTGCTCCATCACCGGGCCAACTAATTTATAACGCTCTGCCCAATAATGCGCTTCAGTGATTTGCTGTGCTGTCCATTCAGAAGTTCCCCAATACATTATTTTTCCTTGTTGAAGCAAGGTGTTCATCGCCAATACTGTTTCAGAAATCGGTGTATTGATATCGGGTCTGTGACAAAAAAACAAATCAAGATAATCCACCTGTATTCTTTTCAAGGCAGCATTACAAGCTTCGAAAACATGCTTACGCATCAAACCTTTCTGATTGGGCTTTTGCCCACCCCAAAACACTTTGCTGGATACAATATAGGTAGATCTATCCCAGTTTATTTTCTTCAAAATATTGCCCATCACAATCTCTGATTTGCCACTGGCATAAGCCTCGGCATTATCAAAGAAATTCACGCCCCCTTCATAAGCCGTTATCATCAGGCGTTCTGCCACATCATCGGTAATCTGATGGCCGAATGTAACCCAGGTTCCAAATGATAATGCACTCACTTGCAAACCGGTATTTCCTAATCTCCTGTATTCCATATTGTAAATTTTATTTAGTCTTTAAATACAAAAACCGCAGGGGATTTTTTCCATTGCTGCAACAACTGCACATCAGCATCTTTGATGTAGTTATTAGTAACAGCCTGCTCTATCAGATAATCATAATTGGAAAGTGTGAAGTAACTACAATCAGCATTTTTGAATGCTGTTTCCACTGCCTCAAAACCATACGAAAAAATAGCACCAAGGCCTACAACCTCTCCTCCTGCTTCACGAATGGCCTCCACTGCTTTCAGAGAGCTACCTCCTGTAGAAATCAAATCTTCAATCACAAACACCTTCTGTCCTTTTAGCAAAGTACCTTCAATCTTATTTTCCAAACCATGTCCCTTTGCTTTATCTCGCACATAGATAAATGGTAAATTCAAAACATCTGCCACTAAAACTCCATGTGGAATTCCGGCTGTAGCTACACCCGCTATCACCTCCACTCCTTTAAATTCTTCATGAATAATATCAGCAAAAGAAGACCTGATGAAATCTCTTACCTTAGGATAAGAAAGTGTTTTTCGATTATCGCAGTATATAGGACTTTTGATACCGCTTGCCCAGGTGAAAGGCTTATCGAGACTTAAAATTACTGCTTTTATTTCCAGCAAGTACTCAGCCATTGTCCTTGCTTTTGCATTGTTCAAAACCATATCTTCGATTAAAATGATTTATTATGTAGAATTGTTCGCAAAATAGAAAAAAGATTTATGCCTGTAAGAGTTTATTTCGACAACTATCACCTGTTGATAACAGCAGATATAGCGGACATCAAAAAAGATGCCTACCAGCTTATAATCAGCAACAAAGACAAAGTTTTTGACTTCAGATTAAATCCTGAGGAGCTATTCAACGGCGACAAAGGAAACATTGCCATAATTACGCCATTCGTTGAGGAAACACTGGAATCTATTTTTGATTTTGCAGATGGTATCATTGCAGCAGGCGGCATTGTGCAGAATGAGAATAATGAAGTGCTGTGCATTTTCAGAAGAGGCTTTTGGGATTTGCCGAAAGGCAAAGTGGAGAAAGGCGAAAAAATAATTGATGCTGCGCAGCGAGAAGTAAAAGAAGAAACCGGAATTGATACTCAAATCGAAAATCCTGATGCTATAATTTCATTTCATTGCTATGTGCTGAATAATAAAAACTGCATCAAAGAAACACATTGGTTCGATATGAAATTGAATGGAACTAACAAAGCCACCCCTCAAACTGAAGAAGATATCTCTGAACTGAAATGGATGAGTAAAGAAGCGTACAACGCTACCAGAGGTTTATTCTATCCACTAATTGCAGCTATTTTAGATCAGCATTTCGGCAAGCAATAATACATTTGATATACTATGCCAATTACTAGAAAGTATACCTGAATTGCAACGTAAAATTTCTCAATGGTTCAGGTCTGCCCGGTCTAAGTGTATAAAGCCTGTTCGCCAGATTTTTTGCTATAAAACCAAAACTAACACGATCATTAATTTTATACCCGATACGCATATCTGCTGTCACATCTCCATTCTTATGCTGAGAGCCATATTTTGTGAAAGTATTTTTACCGCCATCAATCATATTTGCTGCTACATTAAACAAAGTTGAAAACACCTCAGGATAACTCACATAACTCACTGTTGCTCCGATATAGGCACCCTTGTATGAAAGCTCAATATCAGCTCTGACCAAATGCCTCACCCGGTTTGCAAGAATGAGATTTTGATTGGCAGAATCCACTTTCTTAACGTTATATTCAAACAAGTCCTTAATGTATTTTCCTGTTTTAAAATTTCCGGTAGTGTCCTGCGAATTTGATTTACCCGGAAAGTTGTATGTGTATCCTGCCAGAAGTTGAATGCCAACCGGTCCGATATTTCCTTTACCTAATATACTCACCTCGTATCCCGCAACACGAGCATTTTCTACATTCAAAGCCTTAATGCCTACTACATTAGGACTTCTCTGAGGGCTTGGGTAAAGAAACTCCAGGGAATCGGGAAATATCTTAGTCTTACCATCAGAGTAGTAATTTGCCCAAACGCCCACATTGTAGTCAATAAAGTTCTTGTATTCCTGCCAGAAGAAAGCCACATCCACATAGGCTTGCCAGTTTTTAATTTTAAATCCTTGCTTCAATCCAAACTCCAAACTCCAACCCGACTCAGGGCGAAGTGTGTCATTAGGCACAACTAGAATCCCATTGAAAAAACTTTGTGCAATGTACCGCTCTCCAATAGTTGGTATTCGGTATGCTTGCCCCCATGACGCTCGAATAAAAGTAGCCTTTGCTGCCTGAATATTGATACCTGAACGGAAGATGGGTTTCGATTTTACCACTACCGTATCTACACCTATCACCTCATATCTCAAACCTGCCTGAAGCGATAATATTTTATAATTCAATTCAGCTTGTGCATATACTCCCGCATTAAAATTGATTCGTGTTCCAGTATACAAATTACTGCTCGAAAAGGCCAGACCTAGCGGTGTCCCTGCAGTTACCACCAAAAGATTATTTTTGAGCTTGTACTGATATTGGTTTTCTATTTGCACTGAATTGGAAACTGCGTTGGGGTCTGCGCCATTTCCTTTTCTGAAAATATTCAGGTATCTGATATTCAGTTTATACCCATGACCATTTACACTGGAATATGCAAAGTGAGGGTCTATTGTTGTTTTTACATATTTATCATCAGAACCAACAGCTCTGTATAAAAGGAAAGAATCCATATCCTTTGAGATGAAAAAGCGATCACTTGCTTCATAAAGCATTGAAGCATTAAGACCAGCAGCCAACCCACTTATTTTAGGAGACAAATAGCGCGTTTTAAAAAACACCTGACCTCTGTACTCATCTGCAAGCTGTAGATGACTTTTCACCAAAGTGATATTACCGCCTGCTACTAGCTGCAAATCTTTAATTTTCTGCTGATGATTTATATTGATGTTGGTAAACGCGGGAGGAGCGCTAGACCACCACTTTTGAGTGCCCTGAGGTTTATCTGAAACTCCAATATTCACATCTATGTCCGTTTTAGGTTCTGTCTTTGTTGGCCATTCTGTGATTACATTCACTACACCATTTAGGGCAGAAGAACCATATACTACAGATGAAGCCCCTTTGATCACCTCCACCTGTTTCACATTGGCAACCGGCACCATTTTATTTTGCGACTCTCCCAAATCAGAGCTTGTCAATCCCAGACCATCAACATTAACTGCTGTTCGGGAACCTACACCATAAGAATATGAACTACCTCCACGAATACTAATTTGCCCATCCTGAACCAACACTCCGGGTGATTTATTTACAATCTCTCCCAAATCATTTGCGTTGGTATTTTTAATTTGATTTTTACCAATTACATCGGTGGATACAGATTCTTTGGCTGCATTTTTTTTATATTGACTTACAGATACAATTTCATTGAGCATCATAGCATCTGTTTTCAAGAAAACATCCAGATTCATATTTTCATTGTCTTTCAGCATAATTTCCTTAACTATTCGCTTATAACCAATCAAACTAAAAACAAAACGGTATTGCCCCGCAGGTAAACTGAGACTGAAGTTTCCTGAGGCATTTGAAACTATTCCCTTTGCCTTATCATATCTGATAGCTACGCCTGCTAAAAATTCTTTTGAAACAGTATCACGGACAACTCCCGACACTGTGGAATTTTGAGCAATACTAAAAAGCGAAAAAAAAGCACAGAGTATTAACGTAAATAAATACTTCATATAATGGGTGGTTTAGTGGTTGGAATAAAAATGTAAATTATTTGCTGAAAACAGAATCAATTGCTTTTCCAATAAAATGATCAGCGGTAAATTCTTTTCCTAATAAATGCGCAATGGTTTGTGCAATCTGATTTTGATGATAATGATGAATTGCTTTTAATTCTCCTTTTGCCGGAGTATCTGGACCTATCATTGCCATCCAAATATATTCTGCACCGGGAACTGGCTGTCCATGATGACGCCATTGGCTTCCGACATTGCTACCCCTTCCGTGATCGCAGGTTACTATCAAGGTTGTTTTGTCTTTATATTCCTCTGTGGTCTGCACATAATTCCACAAGTCGGCAAGATAACTATCAAGCGTATGAGCCGCATCCAGATAATTATCATATTGACCGCTATGCGCAAAGTGGTCTGTTTCATCGAAGCCTACAAAAAAGAAACGTGGTTTATTTCTATGGAAATATTCTTTTGCAAAACGATAAGTAAGCGTATCCGATTCACACAACTTACTAGCAATAGGAATGTTGGTTTGATACTGGGTAAATGATTTATTGTCCTTGCTCAAAATAGTTCCTGTGCTATCTTTTCTAAATTCAACGAAGACAGGCACTTTATTTCTGCTGGTGTTGATGATTCGTGTAAAAGCATCCCAAGTGCCAACTGCGGCAGTCTTCTTAGCAAAGTCTGGCTGCTGCTCTAAAAAATCAAAAATGGTTTGATGCGGATTATTGGGATAATCATTGCTATTAATTTTTTTGTCGCCCCATCCACAGAATATCTCGCTGTATCCGGGATACGAAAACTTATGTCCGTTTGTAATAGTCATTTTTGAGCCTGCCTTTTTATTTCCAAAAATCAGCCCTTTGGCAGCTACCTCTCCCCACAAAAAAGGGGTCAGCTTTTTGCGACTTTCTTCTAGTGAGTTGCCCACATATTTTTGAGTTAGCGTTTCTTTGTTTTTGGTAAACTTTTCCCTTTCCAACAGGCTTTGCTGAGGTCCTTGGAATAGCTCTTGCCAGCGATAGCCATCAAATGTTACAACAATTACATTTTTTGTCTTTTGAGCAGATGCTGTTTGGAGCAATAAACCTGCAAGTAGAAGTAGTGTGATTTTTTTCATAACATGAAAATAATAAGTGCTTTTAACATCAAGATTAATACAAGGTTAAATTAATCATATAGTTGAAATATCCTATCAAATTGCCACATTGATGCATTACACCTCAAAACGCTCTTCCAAAGTATTTTAAAAATTCTTTGCAACTGTTTCCCTCCTATTTTGTTTAATTTCATACTGAAATTCAAAATCAATGGAAAGAAATAATCAACGAAGAACTTTTCTGCAAAAAATGTCTTTGGGTGTCACAACACTGTTCACGCTACCATTATCCAACTTTGCATCTTCTTTTAAAAATGAATACGATAAAAAAGCAAAAAGTATGAACCCTGTATTAAAAGTAAAGCCTCTCGGATTTCAATGGGAAACCGCAGATCCATTTTTGTTTTGTGTACACCACGAAGATAAATTCCCCAAAGGAAATGATGAAATGGGACCTGCTACTTCCATGGAAGGCCGACATTTAGGCGATGACTTTATCATCAAAGATGGATTCAGAATGTATCATGGGAAAAGAGTTCCGGGCTTTCCGGGACATCCGCATCGCGGCTTTGAAACTATTACTGTTGTGAGAGAAGGCATTGTAGATCATGCTGACTCGCTTGGCGCAGCAGGGAGGTACGGAAATGGTGATGTGCAATGGATGACTGCCGGAAAAGGAGTGCAACATTCAGAAATGTTTCCGCTGATTCATAAAGACAAGGAAAACCCCATGGAACTATTTCAAATCTGGCTCAATTTACCGAGAAAAAATAAAATGGTGGAACCTTATTTCACCATGCTTTGGAGCGATTCTATTCCGAAAATCATACTAAAAGACAATCAGAACAAAGAAGTAAAAATAGAAGTGATTGCAGGAAAACTATTTGGCAAAACAGCTCCTCCTCCCCCTCCAAATTCCTGGGCAAGCGACCCTTCAAATGAAGTAGCCGTATGGAATATAAAAATGCAAGCCAATGCAAGTTTAACACTCCCAAAAGCTTCGAAGGGAGTGAACAGAACGTTATATTTTTATGAAGGGGATGCCATAAATATTGCGGAGCAGACTATTCCTAAATATCATGCAGCAGAGGTCAATGCCGAAAGTGAAATCACTATTCAAAATGGCAATCATATTTCACGCATATTGGTGCTTCAGGGAAAACCCATTGATGAACCTGTTATACAATATGGCCCTTTTGTGATGAATACTAAAGAAGAAATACATCAGGCCTTTGATGATTATCATAAAACGCAATTTGGAGGATGGCCGTGGTCTCGAGCAGATCAAACTCACCCGAGAAGCGAGGGCAGATTTGCGCTTCATGCAGATGGAAGAAAGGAAGTGAAATCCTAGATTTACTATTCGAAATAATACAAACAAAAAACCCATCACGTTATCTCGTGATGGGTTTCTGATATTTGATTTATGCAGACTATTAATCCTCTAACTCACTGCCATCTGAATCATCAGTTGCTTTACCTTTTTCAGCTTTCTTCTCTGCTTTAGCCTCGTCCCAAGCCTTTTTCACTTTAGCAAATTGCTCAGGTGTCAATGCCGACTGAATTCCCGCTCTGTGTTTTTGATGAGCCGCATTCAACGCAGCCTTATCAGGAGGGCTGGTTGCTTTTGCTTTACGGACAGATGAAATATGCTCTAAATTCACCGGATAAATGTTAGCACTCAAATCCTGAGGAAATGCAAATTTCTGAATCATTTTGTCTGTGCACTTTTTAGCTAACTCTTCATTTGAAAGAGTTGCATTTTTTTGTTTAGCATTTCCGGCTTTTTTGTCTTGTCCTTGTGCATTGATAGTAGCTATGCTCATCAGACCAATTGCTACGAGAAAAACATTTTTTTCATGGTTGCTTTTTTTGTTTGAGATAAATATAGGAGTTGGATAATTTAAAATTACTCCCGTTTAATTTAGTTACCCTTTTTCGATTTTGTTAACTTATAGGATTCCGGCTGTTGAAAATCAAAACTCATTCACCTCAAGAATCTTCTCGTTGTTGGCTCGTGGATTAAATTCACCTTCCCACTTGGCAATGACTACTGTAGCTAAACAGTTCCCGATTATATTAACGGCTGTTCGTCCCATATCCATTACCACATCCACCGCCATAATCAGATACACCGGCCACATCGGCAAATCAAACTGACTGACTGTTGCAGCAAGAATCACCATACTCGCTCTGGCTACTCCCGCCACACCTTTGCTGGTGAGCATGAGCGTAAGGCAAATCATAATCTGTTGACTAATTGTTAACTGAACTCCCGCGACCTGAGCCACAAAAATACTGGCTAATGAAAGATAAAGTGTGGTGCCATCGAGATTAAAACTATAGCCAGTTGGCAAAACAAAACCAACAATTTTTGGAGGCACACCTATTCTTTCCATTTCTTCAATAGCGCGAGGCAAAGCTGACTCTGAACTGGCTGTAGCAAATGCAATGCTCACAGGCTCAGAAATGGCATTCAGGAATTTCTTAATCGGAACTTTCACCACCAAAGCAATCGGCAGCAATACGCCCAAAACAAAAATGACCAGACCGAGATAGAGCGAACCCACAAGTTTTGCTAACGGCAAAAAGATATTCATCCCCATAGTGCTGACAGTGTAGGCAATAGCTCCGCCAACCGCAAATGGCGCAAACAGCATCACAATATTGGTGAACTTAAACATTACTTCGCTCAGGCTGTCGCAGAAAGAAAGCATCACCTGACGTTTTTCCTTTTTAACCATTGCCAATCCAATGCCAAAGAGAATAGAGAAAATGACTACTTGCAGAATAAAACCTTCCGAAACAGATTTAGCAATGTTCTCAGGGAAAATTTCGATGATATGGTCTTGCCATGTTTTCGCACTCACGGGAATCACTTCTTCGTGAATCTGCTCGGGTTTGATGAAGCCTTCTCCGGGTTTGGTAATGTTCACCACCGCAAGTCCGATGATTAAAGCAATTGTAGTTACCACTTCAAAATAGAGCAAGGCTTTCAAACCCATTCTGCCTACCTGTTTCAAATCAGAATGCCCCGCAATGCCGACCACCAACGTTCCGAAAAGTAATGGCGCAATGATGGTTTTGATGCAACGTAGAAAAATCTTGCCTAAGATTTTTCCGTTAGCTGCTACTTCCGGGAAATACAAACCAACCTCCGCTCCTATTAACATGCTCGTAAAAATCCAGATGGTGAGGTTATTGCGTTTCAGTGCATAAGCTATGAGGCAGATTTCACCCGCCCAGCGGATAACATCGAGGTATGAGCCGCCTGGAAACCAGCCCGCTACTGACGACATCAGCCACAGAGCAACGTAAACAGCAAGTAATACAGCTGCAAAGGGTAAAAGATATTTGTTGATTTTGTTCATAGGTTAGTTTGGCTATGATTTTGGAAACTCCATATTCGTAAAGATAGCGGGAAAAATGAAGCGGCATAACTGGAACATTATTTAGAATGCTATTCGAGATATTCTTATGTATGAATTAGAATTTTATTTTTATCTCTATTTCGAGATTCAAAAGGCAAAACGTTATCTAAATTTTGCCTGAGGCAGTTGATAGTTTACGCTTTAGCGTTAAGAACAATGTATACAGTACCTCTCTATTCCCAACTGTTCTTAGTCTGACGGTTAGCAATAGGAAGGCGACTACGAACTTCCCAACAACTACTCACTCGGCATCACAAATGCCAGAATGATATAAAGCAGCAAACCCGTACCGAATCCGAAAAACAGCAGCAGGAAACCAACGCGAACTAATGTCGGGTCTAAATCGAAATAGTTTGCCAATCCACTGCACACTCCAAAGATTTTCTTTTCGCCTTTCACTAATCGTTTTTGCTTAGTTTGTTGTTTTATCGTCATTGCGATGCTTTGCGAAGCAATCTCCTCAAATACAGATTGCTTCAGTCGAAGACTCTTTCGCAATGACGGAAAGATTCCTCGCTCGGGGACTCGCATCAGAATGACAAAAGCCAAGATACAAAACACAAATTACATATCGTAATTCAGCACTATTCCGTTGCTTTTTGGATGCGACTGGCAGGTTAAAACATAGCCTCTAGCAATTTCAGCATCGGTTAGCGATTCACGGTCGTCCATTTCCACTTTTCCTGAAACGAGTTTTGCGCGGCAGGTGCAACAAGCTGCCACCATACATGAATACGGAGGATCGTAACCGGCATCCAGAGCAGCAGTTAGAATAGTTTCCTTTTCTGAAACATCAAACTCCACTTCGTTGCCGTCATAAATGATTTTGACTTTGGTTTTTCCTGTAAAAGGTTCTTCGCTAACAGAAGTGCTGCCAACATTAGCAGCTACCTTGTCCTCATCAGCCTTAGCGGTGAAGTATTCTATATGTACTTTTTCTTTAGCTATGCTCAAACTCTCCAAGGCACTTTCGATTTCCTTCATCATAGGTGTTGGCCCGCAAATGAAAAACTCTGCATTGCCAAAATTCATATCGGTATTCTCTTTCAGCAGTTTCAGTGCCATATCTTTTACGATAAAGCCCGTATAACTATTCCAGCCCGTTTCTGGCTTATCCAGGATATGTACTACTTTAAGTCTATTGTTATTTTCAGCTTCTATTTGCTGAAGTTGCTCACGGAAAATGATGCTTTGGGTATCACGATTTCCATAAAAAAGGGTGGCTTTGCTAGTAGGCTCAGCCGCTAACACAGATTTCATGATAGAGAACACCGGTGTGATTCCTGAACCTCCACCAAACAAAATATAGTGTTTCGAATTGGATGCCGCTATTGGTGAATGGAAATTGCCCATGGGTTCCATCACTTCCAGTTCCATTCCCGAAGCCAAAGTTTTATTGATGAAAGTAGAAACTACTCCACCAGCCACTTCCTTCACGGCAATAGTAATTGGCTCGTTTTTATAAGGCGAGCTGCAAAATGAATAGGATCGATTATGCAACTGACCACTTACCGGAACACGAAGCGTCATATACTGTCCCGGAATGTAATTGAACTTATCTTTGAGTTCCTGAGGAACATCGAATGAAACAGACACTGCATCAGGCGTTTCGCGCTTTACTGATGCTACTTTCAGCTTATGAAAATGCGACATAAATTTGGATAAATAATGAATTATAAGGTTCTAGCAATAGTGATTAAACACCTGTTTCAAATGATCTGCAATGGTTTGAGCCGAGTTGCCTTCTATCTGATGTCTTTCGATGAAATGCACTAATTTACCATCTTTAAAAAGAGCCATGCTCGGAGAAGAAGGCGGATAAGGCATAGTATATTCACGGGCTTTGGCAACAGCCTCTTTATCTACACCTGCAAAAACGGTGACAAGATTAGTCGGTAATTTGTCATTGCTTAGAGCTAGTTTCACAGCAGGTCTTGCTGCACCGGCTGCGCAACCGCAAACGGAATTGAAAACAAGCAAAGTAGTTCCCTCTTTATGAGAAAATTGAGCATCCACATCCTGTGGACCAGTTAATTCTTTGAATCCCAATGAAGTAAGGTCTGCTTTCATGGGTGCTACTAATTCTGCTGGATACATATTTTTGATATTTTATGGTTTATAAATAAATGCATTTTAAAGAAATCCTAATTCTAATTTAGCCTCCTCACTCATCATATCCTGACCCCAAGGCGGATCAAATACGAGCTCCACGACCGCATCGCTCACGCCCGATACGCTCTTCACTTTCTGCTCTACTTCTCCCGGCAGTGTGCCTGCTACAGGGCAACTGGGCGATGTGAGGGTCATAACTACCTCTGCCACATCTTCAGGCAAAAGATTGACTTCATAGATCAATCCTAAATCGTATATATTTACGGGAATTTCAGGATCAAAAATTGTCTTGAGCATGACTATTATAGCCTCTTTAGTTTCCTCTTGTGTTTTTGATTCCATTGATTGTGCGAAAATATTATTTTTGCGGTTAGAAAATCAATTAGTAAACATTTTTTGATATTTCGGAAAAATATTCTGATATTTGCCCCTCTTTATAGAAATTAATAAGAACGCACTATGTCTAACTTTTGTGAATTAACAGGAAAAGGCCCAATGTTCGGGCACTACGTTTCCCACTCAAACAGGAAAACGAAAAGAAAGTTTTTGCCAAACTTAAGAACAAAGAAATTCTATATCCCTGAGCTTGATGAGTGGATTACGCTGAAAGTTTCTACTTCTGCAATCCGCACCATTGCAAAAAGAGGTATATACAGCTACTTGAAAGATTTGAACAAAAAAGGAGATATTATCCTTAAATAATTTATAAAACACTACTACAATGGCTAAGAAGTCTAAAGGAAACAGAATACAGGTAATTTTGGAGTGTACTGAACACAAAGACAGCGGTCTATCAGGTACTTCAAGATACATGACCTATAAAAACAGGAAGAATACTACTGAGCGTATAGAGCTTAAGAAGTATAATCCGATTATGAAAAAAGTAACCGTTCACAAAGAAATAAAATAATAAGCCATGGCAAAAGTATCAAAGAATGCCCGTACTGACAGGGGTGCACAAGTAGGTTCTAAAGACTATGTTAGAGTGATTAAAGCTGTAAAAGGCAAATCAGGTGCGTATGGTTTTTTAGAAAAAATAGTTCACAAAGACAAAGTTCAAGAGTTTCTGAAAGCTCAAGGCTAATTATGTCAAAAAGATAACTAAAGCATCTTTGACTTCGGTTAAAGATGCTTTTTTATTTACTTTGAGCACAAATCGAAAAACACAGTATGGGAATTTTCGACATTTTCTCCAAAAAGCAACAAGAAGATTTAGACGAAGGTCTTTCTAAGACTAAAGAAGGATTTTTATCTAAAATAACTAAAGCTATTGCAGGAAAGTCAAAGATAGATATTGAAGTGCTCGATCAGCTGGAAGAAGCTTTGGTGTCATCAGATGTAGGGTTAAATACTACTATCAAAATTATAGAAAGGGTAGAAAAAAGAGCTGCTACCGATAAATATACGTCCTCCTCAGAATTAGATAAACTGATAAAAGAAGAAATCTCAAATCTAATCATAGAAAACAGCAAAAGTGATATAACGGCACTGGAAGAACTGACCCAAGGGAAAAAACCGTTTGTGCTGTTGGTGGTTGGGGTGAATGGAGCAGGAAAAACTACGACTATTGGCAAATTGGCCAATCAATTCAAATTGCGAGGTAAAAAAGTAATACTTGGCGCAGCTGATACCTTTCGCGCGGCCGCAGTTGATCAGCTAAGCGTTTGGGCGCAGCGAGCTCAGGTAGAGATTGTAAGTGGTCAGATGGGCGCGGACCCTGCTTCTGTAGCATTTCAGACAGTAGAAAAAGGAGTGGCCGATGGCGCTGATGTAATTATTATTGACACGGCAGGCAGGCTGCACAATAGAATAGACCTGATGAATGAGCTTAGTAAAATAAAGCGGGTAATGCAAAAAATTATTCCTGATGCTCCGCATGAAGTCATGCTTGTTTTAGATGGGTCAACAGGACAAAATGCTATTGAACAGGCTAAGCATTTTACAGCAGCTACTCAGGTTACAGCTCTTACAATAACCAAGCTTGACGGCACAGCAAAAGGCGGAGTTATTATAGGAATTATAGACCAATTTAAAATTCCGGTTAGATTCATTGGCGTGGGTGAAGCCATTGATAAACTCCAAATTTTTAATGCCAAGGCATTTGTAAATTCTCTTTTGAAATAATACGATTAATCAATTCGTTTGAAAACTAAACAAATAGTAAAAGACAAGGTGTCTGTAATTACTCTAGGCTGCTCTAAGAACACAGTGGATAGCGAAGTGATGATGGCGCATTTGCAAGGTGGCGGATATGATGTGATTCACGACAAATGGAAGAAGGGCAGAAATATTGTAATCGTAAATACTTGTGGCTTTATTGATAAAGCTAAAGAGGAATCTATCAATACGATTCTGGAATATGCCGATGCGAAAGAAAACGGGAAAATTGAGAAATTGTATGTGACCGGTTGTTTATCGCAACGATACAAGGATAGTCTGGAAACTGAAATCCCGCAAGTGGATGCTTTTTACGGTACTAACGAATTACCACGGTTACTCAAAAATTTCAAGATTGATTATAAACACGAATTAGTTGGAGAGCGTTTTCTTTCTACACCAAAACACTTCGCCTATTTAAAAATTTCAGAAGGATGTAACAGAACCTGCTCTTTCTGTGCTATTCCTCTAATGCGCGGCAAGCATATTTCTAAAAGCATTGACGATTTAGTGATAGAAGCCAAAAATCTTGCTGCACAAGGCGTGAAAGAATTAATTCTGATTGCTCAGGAGTTGACCTACTATGGCATAGACATTTACAAAAAGCGTAGTTTAAATAAACTACTAAGCGAATTAGCTCAAGTAGACGGTATAGAATGGATACGATTACACTACGCCTATCCTGCTCAGTTTCCTTTGGAAATATTGGATGCAATAGCTGATAATCCGAAAGTATGCAACTATCTGGATATGCCACTGCAACACGCCAGTGACAATATTCTTAAATCCATGCGAAGAAATATAACCATGGATGAAACACAGCAGTTGATTGATACTATTCGCAAAAGAATTCTAGGTATTAATATCCGCACCACAATGCTGGTTGGTTATCCCGGGGAAACTGAACAAGACTTTGAAATCTTGAAATCCTTTATTGAGAGAAACAGATTTGACAGATTAGGTGTATTTCAATATTCACACGAGGATGATACACGAGCTTTCAAACTTGAAGATGATATATCGCAAGAACTAAAAGAAGAAAGAGCAGCTGATTTGATGGATATTCAAGAAAGCATTTCTCACGAATTAAATCAAAAGAAAATAGGTAAAACATATAAAGTGCTTTTCGACAGAAAGGAAGGCAATTATTTCATCGGTAGAACAGAATACGACTCACCTGAGGTCGACAATGAAGTATTGGTAGATGCATCAAAAGCATATGTTCGCGTTGGTGATTTTGCAAATGTCAAAATCACTTCAGCAGAGGCTTTTGATTTATATGGAGAAGTTATATAACTTGATACATGAAAGTATACTTTGACAATGCAGCTACTACAAAGATACACGAGAGTGTACTTGCGGAAATGATGCCGTTTCTCACAGACAACTTTGGCAACCCCTCCTCTATTCATGAATATGGTAGAAAAGCTAAATCGGCAATAGAGAAAAGCAGAAAGATTGTTGCTAGGTATCTCAATGCTTCAACAGCAGAAATATTTTTTACATCATGTGGCACCGAGTCAAACAACATGGTAATCAAGGAAGCCATTTATTCTCTTGGTGTAAAAAGAATTATTGCTTCGTCTATTGAACATCACTGCGTATTGCACTCTTTAGATACTATGAAAGAACGCGGTGTAAAGGTGGAGTTGCTATCTGTAAATACTTTTGGTGAAATCAATCTTGATGAACTTGAACAGATGCTTGCTACTTCTACTGAAAAGACGTTAGTAAGCATTATGAATGCTAACAATGAAATCGGTACTATCAATGATATAGTAGCTATAGGGGAAATATGTAAAACGCATCAAGCACTTTTTCATTCTGATTCGGTACAAACTATAGCCCATTATACTTTTGATGTTCAAAAAAATAGTATTGATTTTCTCAGCGGTTCAGCGCACAAATTTCATGGACCAAAGGGAATCGGATTTGTATATATAAATTCAACAAACACATTACACCCTTTTATTGATGGCGGAGCACAGGAGCGCAATATGCGAGCAGGAACTGAGAATGTGGCTGGTATAATTGGACTAGGGACTGCGCTGGAATTATGGATGAATAATCTGGATGAATACAAAACACAAATCAGTTCATTGAAAGTGTATATGATTGGCCGATTAAAGCATGAGATTAGTGACATTGCTTTTAATGGAAGAACTGACGACAAATCTCTTTATCATGTTTTGAGTGTATCGCTTCCTGCAAATAACAAAACAGACTTACTACTTTTCAATTTAGACATCAAAGGTATTTGTGCATCGGGCGGGAGTGCCTGTGCATCAGGCAGTGTACAAGCTTCTCATGTAATGGAAGCGATAAATGCTCCGCTCGACAGAAGAACAGTGCGCTTTTCATTCTCAATTTTCAATACAAAAGAAGAAATAGATTTTGCGGTAGAGTGTTTGAAAGAAATGGTTTAAAATCAGTTGATTGATTTGAACTTTTCTAAAGCGAACTCCAACATGGCATCATTAAAATCTAAATGGGTCACGAATCTTATATGGATTGGAGAAAATGGAGAACACTTTATGCCATTTTCAGCTAATTTCTGGGTATAAAGTGCTGCATCATCTACCTCAATTATCACAATATTTGTTTCAACAGGCAAGACATTTTTAACCCATTTGCATTTTCCTAAGGAATCACTAAGTCTCTGTGCTCTCTGATGATCTTCTTTAAGTCTCTCAACATTATTGTGAAGTGCAAATAAACATGCAGAAGCGAGAAAACCACTTTGCCTCATTCCACCTCCCATTACTTTACGGATTTTACGAGCTTTTTTAATCATTGTAGCAGAACCCAGAAGCACAGAACCTACAGGCGCTCCAAGACCTTTTGATATACAAACTGATATACTGTCAAATAAACCTGATAAATCTGAAGGGGAGTTTCCAGTTGCTGATAATGCATTGAAAATTCTAGCTCCGTCTAAATGAAACACCAAATTGCTCTCTTTACAAAAATCAGATAACAGTTTTAATTGCTCAATATCATAAACTGCTCCTCCCCCTTTGTTTACTGTATTTTCAACACACACCATTTTACTATTGGGATACCAATCGAAATCAGGCAAAATAGATTTTTTCACCTGCTCTAAAGTCATAATTCCCCTCTCTCCGTCAGTCAGCCTGATTGAAACCCCTGAATGAAAAGCCCACCCTCCGGTTTCATAATTATAGATATGGGAGAGCTTATCACAAATAATTTCGTCCAGAGGTTGCGTTTGTGCTTTAATTGCAATCTGATTAGTCATTGTACCGCTTGGGCAAAACAAACCTGCCTCCATTCCAAAGAGAGTCGCAGTGTATGATTCAAGATTGGCAACTGTAGGATCTTCCCCAAACACATCATCACCCACTTCTGCATGAAACATAGCATCAAGCATTTCCTTAGATGGCTTTGTAACGGTATCGCTACGGAGATCAACAATCATTATTCAGTAAGTTTAGCAATGAAATGAGAAAGTATCTGCGGCTTGAGTATAATCGGAAAAATCAATCCGAAAACTGCACCCCCAAAATGAGTAAGGTGCCCGATATTATCCATACCCTTTTTTGCCATATAAACAGAGTAAAACAAATAACCTGCAGCATATAAAACAGCAGGAATCGGTATAAACATTTGAAGATAAATAGTTGCCTTTGGGTCAAAAAGTATCGCAGCAAAAACAATTGAAGCCACTGCACCCGAAGCACCAACAGCTCTATAATTATAGTCGTTTCTGTGTACAATTAAATCAGGTATTCCTGAAATAATTAATGCAATTAAATAAAAGCCTGCATATACAAATGCGCCATAGTCAAAAAGGTAAATAAAGTACTGCTCTACATTAGTTCCGAAAAAATAAAGTGTAAGCATATTAAACAGCAGATGTGATATATCGTTATGAACAAACCCAACTGACAACATTCTATACCACTCTTTCTCACGAAAAATTGCGACAGGGAAAAAACTGAGTCGCTCAAAAGCCTGATTATTTTGAAAAGCTACTAAACTGATTAGAACCGTGCATATAATCAAAAGGAGGGTTATACTCATACCCCAAATTTTTGGCGAATGATAGAATCAAAAAGCTTCACTACCTCACTATTCATATTCCAGTTATACTTGGGTACTAGTTCCAAAACAACATAATCAAAGGCTTCTTTGACATCCGAAAAATCATTCAGCTTATTGATGGCTTCCAAATATGCCGTAGGATCATTTGCAAACAGCTCGTGCGTAAACACAAACTGACGATTAAAATCAATGAGCTTTTTCAAATCGCCATGAGCTACGCGTTCATTTAAGCCCTTACTTTGCCCTACAAAACGCTGATTGAGGGAATTGTTAGCCGCATTTTCAAACTTACCTAAGAGTGATTCATCTTTCTTTGATTCAACATGATCTATCTTTTGAGCCTCCACCTTATCTTTAGACAAAAGCACTTCATCTTCTATTAAAGCTTCCACAACATTATGCTGCTCTGCTTTATTAACTGTTGCCTCTAATACAATCTCCTCTATTTGAGGATATTCAGGTTTTATGACATCGTTTGTTACAGCACTTTTCTCTTCATGAAACGTCTGGGCAGAAATATTAACTGTACTTAATAGCTCATATATTTCAGCAATCTTATTCAAAAGTATTTGCTTTTCAATTGAAGAAACTTCTGTATAGGAAGCGGCTCCCTTTAGTTCCTCCAAAATTTGATTAATCTGATTAAATTTCATGGATTCAAACCTAAGGCATTAAACGAATTTTTAAAAAAAATTATATTCACGTTCCCTTAAAAACTGTATATGTTTATAGAACCCGGAATCAGTAGCCCCAAAAAAGGATGGATAGAAGTGATATGTGGCTCTATGTTTTCCGGTAAAACAGAGGAATTAATCAGAAGATTAAAGAGAGTTCAGATTGCAAATAAGCGAGTGGAAATATTCAAACCAGCTATAGATACACGCTATCACGAAGAAAATGTAGTTTCCCATGATTCAAATGCAATCAGATCTACACCTGTATCACATTCCCAAAACATTACACTATTGGCAGAGGGAGTAGATGTAGTAGGCATTGATGAAGCTCAATTTTTAGATGCTGAATTGCCTTTGGTCTGTGAAAATCTGGCAAAAAAAGGCATCAGAGTTGTGATAGCCGGATTAGATATGGATTTTGAGGGGAAACCATTTGGGCCCATGCCAGAATTGCTGGCCATTGCAGATTTCATTACTAAGGTTCATGCTGTATGTATGAAATGCGGAGATATTGCACACTTCTCCTACAGAAAGGCCAATGAGACTAACAAAGTTCTCCTCGGAGAAAAAGAATCGTATGAACCAAGGTGCAGAAATTGTTATTATTCAGAGATATGAGTCATTTTAACAAAATACTTCGTCATTAAATTGCAATATTTATTGGATAAGTGCATCTATTTTATTTAATTCGCTGTTCTTAAAGTAATTTTAGTATTAAATCAAAAAAACCAGAAATGAAAAAACTATTTACTATTGTCGTATTGACATCTTTAGCCTTCTTTGGCGCTTTCGCTCAGAAGACCTTTTTACCAAACACTACCAGAAGTATCAATGCAACTGTAATCAAGGATGCCAGATACTACAACAACCTAAACAAGATTAGGAACTTTTCCCACAATGGTTCAAGCAGAGCCACAACTGTTTGTGATACTGGATTTGCAGTAGATTTAAGTCTTTATGATTACGCATACAGAACTACCCAGCAACAATTGAATTACAGCGGTAGTTGGTATGAGGCTACACCTCAAATCATAGCTAATGAAATAACAAATTATGTTGATACATTTCATGCATATGCAAATAATTATGTAACTGTGTTATTTGACAGCTTAGCTTTTGTTGGCGGAACATTACAAGCTCCGACTTTTGATTATATTCCTTTGTCTTTGGCTACAATATATGTAGACTCAGTTGAATTAAGATACGGATTGGATGGGGATACGCTTACATTCAATAACAATGACTCACTTATTTTCAAGTTGCAAACTATCCAATCTGGTGCACTTGCAACTGTTGCAACAAGATCAGTAGTAGGACAAAATCTTAATAAATACTGGACTGGTGGTAGCAGTGTGAGAGGAGATGTATTTCCAATTGGATATCAATTAAACAAAGGAGATGCTTTTGCAATAAGAGTTGAGTTCAAAGGAGCAGATACTTCTCGCCATTTCTATCTTACATACGGATTTGCAGACTCTTGTGGTACAATCCCTTTTCAAGGTCAAACCTTAGCTTCTCCAGCAATACCTAGTCCATTTGCTGTAAACGTATATTATGGTCAAATTCGTCCAAATGGCGCAACTGCGACTGTATCTGCTGCAAATAATGGATTTGCATACAATATCCCAGGAATCCCAGTTAACTGTACTTTTGTGTACGATCAGAACTACGACATCATTCCTTACATCAACATTTGTACAGATTTCTCAGCATCAATTGCTACTGTAGCACCTAGTACTACACAGGGATGCCCTGGTGCTACCATTGAACTTGAAGCTAAAGTATTTGGTATCACTGCAGCTCAAGCGCCTAATATTACTTTTGCATGGAGCGCTTCTTCAGGAACACTTACTGCAAATTCAGGAAGTACTACTTCTGTTGTTCTTGGCAATACTAATTCAATAGTAACTTTGACTGTGAGCGATGGTTCTAATACAACTACTGCTACATTAACTCTCGTATCCAACGGAATCAATGTAAGTTTTGCAAATCCAACTCAAACATTGGCTTGCGGAGGGTCTCTTACTCTTGCTCCTACTACAAGTGGTGTGATCACAGGTAGAACTTACCAATGGGCTCCAGGCGGTGCAACAACAGGAACTTTGCCTGTAAATACACCAAATACATATACCGTTACAGTAACTAACAATAAAGGTTGTTCAGCATCTGCATCAGTTGCAGTTGCATATCCAAGTATATCAAATACAGTTAACTTTACAGTTCCTACAAATGGTAGCAAACCATACTTATGCCAAAACGTAAGCTATACATTTACCAACACTTCAAGCCAAAAAGGTGGACTTTGGACTGCTGATTGGAATTTTGGTGATGGCAACACATCTTCATTAACAGACGGTACTAATGCATACGGAATTATAGGAAACAACATTCCTGTTACATTAACTATGGATAGTGCAAACTGCAAGTTCACTTCTCCAACAAAAACTGTAAATATCAGAAATTGTACAGGGGTGTCTGAATTAAGTTTTGAAAAATCTGTCAGCATGGTACCAAATCCAACTAACGGACAAGTTACTATCGAAATACCTTCAGTTGATAACAACAACGTAGTAATCAGAATCTACAATATGCTTGGTGCAGAGGTTAAAGAAATCTCTGAACTAGCTTCAGGAACATTTGTTAAGAGCTACAATCTTTCTGATTTATCAGAAGGCAACTACATCGTGAAAATCAAAAACGGTGAGAAAATAGCTACTAAGAGATTGACTATCAGCAAATAATTTTCAGCATACTTGTTTAAAAGCCACGCAAAAGCGTGGCTTTTTTTTGCAACATTGTCAACATTAAAATAAGGTTATCAACCTATTGTCCACATACATTCGCACATATTTCTTGTGTAGAAGTTAAGAAATGACGAACGTATTAAAAGTGCTTTGATTAAATTTGTGATGTGCAAAAAACTATGGAGTTTACATACTACGGTCATTCATGCTTTAACCTGAAAATCAATGGCTTAAACTTGCTGTTTGACCCATTTATTACCCCAAATGAATTGGCCAAAAGTATAAATGTGAAAGAAATTCAGGCTGATTTTATTTTGGTTTCCCATGGGCATGAAGATCATGTGGCAGATGTGGAAGACATTGCCAAGCGCACAAGAGCTAAACTGATTGGGAGTTGGGAGCTAACAAACTGGTTTGCCGAAAGTGGAATTAAAAATTATCACCCCATGAATACTGGAGGAAAATGGAGCTTTGATTTTGGGACTGTAAAATGCACTGCCGCTCAACATTCATCATCAATGCCTGATGGTACTTATGGCGGAAATCCAATGGGATTTATTATAGATGACAATAGAGGCAATACACTCTATTATTCAGGTGATACAGCACTGACTCTGGATATGCAACTAATTCCACTCTCCTATCCAAAACTAAATTGTGCAGTGCTGCCAATTGGAGATAATTTCACCATGGGATTTGAAGACGCAGCTATAGCAGCGGAATATTGTAAAGTAAAAACCGTTATTGGTGTTCATTATGATACCTTTGGCTTTATAAAAATAGACCACAACAAGGCTATTGAAACATTTGCAGCAAAAGGAATAAAACTTATTTTGCCTTCTATCGGAGAAACAATTGAGATATAATAAATATGGGAAAAGTAATCACATTAGCAAATCAGAAAGGCGGAGTAGGCAAAACAACAAGCGCCATTAATATTGCTGCCTGCCTTGGCGTTTTAGAATACAAAACACTTCTTATAGATGCCGACCCTCAGGCAAATGCAACTTCAGGAGTTGGCTTTGATGTAAACAACATAAAAGTGAGTCTCTATGAATGTTTAATTCAGGAGGTAAAAGCAAAAGATATTATCCTAAAAACAGATACGCCTAATCTTTATCTATTGCCATCTCACCTCGATTTAGTAGGAGCTGAAATAGAACTGATTAATCAGCCAAACCGCGAAAAAATCATGAAACAGGTGATAGATGAAATCAGAGATGATTATGATTATATTTTGATTGACTGCTCCCCTTCATTAGGTCTTACAACAGTAAATGCACTTACAGCTTCGGACTCAGTAATTATACCGGTACAATGTGAATACTTTGCCTTAGAAGGATTAGGAAAGCTTTTAAACACGATTAAAATTGTTCAATCAAGAATAAATCCTGATTTAGAGATTGAAGGTATTTTACTTACGATGTTTGACCCTAGATTAAGATTATCGAATCAGGTAGTAGATGAAATCAATAAGCATTTTGAAAATATAGTTTACGAAACTTTAATTCACCGCAATACACGACTGGGCGAAGCTCCAAGCTTTGGGAAACCTGCTATTATGTATGATGCCGACAGTAAAGGAGCGCAAAATTACATGTCATTAGTAAGAGAGATTTTACAGAAGAATGATGACACCCATATTTCACAAGAGGATAAAGTTTTTAAAATAGAAGAAGATGCTGGAGAATAAAAAGAAAAATGTACTTGGACGAGGTTTAGGTGCATTATTAAACGAAGAAAAAGGGGGAGCAAAAGAAATAGGCTCAAAATCAATTGCTAACCAAGCCGGTGTTGTAATCTATCTTCCATTGGATCAAATAGAGGTAAACCCTTTTCAGCCCAGAACTACTTTTGAAGAAGAAAGCCTGAATGAGCTTGCCGATTCAATCAAAATACATGGAGTTTTACAACCCATTACGGTAAGGAAAATAGAGAATAATAAATACCAACTAATTGCTGGAGAGCGCAGACTAAGAGCGTCAAAGTTAGCTGGTAAAAATGAGATACCTGCCTATGTTCGTGTAGCTTCAGACCAGGAGTCAATCGAGATTGCATTGATTGAAAATATTCAGAGAGAGGATTTAAACGCTTTAGAAATTGCTATCAACTATAAAAGATTGATGGATGAGTGTGAGCTTACTCAAGAAAAACTTTCTGAGCGATTAGGTAAAAATAGAAGTACCGTCACTAACTTTCTGAGACTTTTAAAATTGCCTCCTGATATGCAGGCAGCTTTAAGGGATAACAGGATTACAATGGGTCATGCAAAAGCATTATTAGGTGTAGATCATCTTCCAACTCTTTTGAGCCTGTTTAAGGAAACCATCGAGAAAAATCTGTCAGTAAGACAAACAGAAGATTTGGTAAAAAGCGTGAGTGCCAAACCTAAAAAAATGCAGGTAGCAGCTAAGGCATCATCATCGGATGTTTTTCTCAGAAAAATTCAGGATGAAATTGGCTCTGCGCTAAGTACTAAGGTCAGTATCATTAGAACAAGGGAAGGGAAAGGAGAAATTGTTATAAAATTCTATAGCGATACTGATCTTGAACGATTGAGTGAAATACTAAAAAATCATTGATACGTTATATCGTATAAAATCAAGTTCATTGAAGGGGCTAAATCTAATACTTTTTATTCTAGTTTCAATATCAACCACTGCTCAGATTATTGATTCACTTAAGATTCAAGACTCAACAACTCTTAATCCTATTACAAGAAAAATCGTATTCAATACTGATACCGCATACAGTATTATTGATTCAAATAGCACAGCTCAAAAAGATAGTATAGCTCCGGAGAAAAAACTCAAAAAACACAGTCCGGGAAAAGCGGCATGGATGTCAGCCGTTCTTCCGGGTTTGGGACAAGCTTATAATAAGAAATACTGGAAAATACCTATAATCTATGCCGGCCTAGGTGGATTGGGATATGCGGTATATTACACAGGAAATAACTTTACGCAAGCCAGAAATGCATACAGACTGCAAGTTGACGGAGATTCAAGCACAATAGGCATTTTTCAGGGCACAACTGATGCCGCAACACTGAAAGTATACAGAGACTATCACAAAAGGAATCTGACTATTACCGGTATTTGCGCAGGAGTTTGGTACTTCCTAAATATTATTGACGCAGTGGTAGATGGACACCTTTACAACTTTAATGTAAGTGATAAGCTGTCTTTACACTGGGAGCCGGAAATGATCAAACCTGTTTGGGGTACCAGCGCCTTCTCTGGAGGGGCTAAATTTACATTGATTTTCAGGTAGACCTCCTTCTCTAATCTACTAAAAAAGTGAGCGAAATAGTACCTTTAGAAAGTTATATAATTCAGTACTAAGGATTCCAAAATTGGACTTTGACAATACGATTCCCTTTTTCAATTGTACTGGTACTTTCTCAATCACAAGCTTCTGACGAGCAGCTAAAAAGATAAACTCCAAATCAAACAAATAGCGGTCGATAGTAGTATTCAAAAATACTTTTTCCCCTTTTGTATTAAATCCTTTGAGACCGCATTGCGTATCATCAGTCGGAATCTGAATAAAAATCCTAATAAGCAAGCGAAGTATTTTTGAAACCCAAACACGAATCTTAGGCATGTTTGTATAGTATTCTTGTGAGCGAACTCCAATGGCTACATCGCAGTGTTGCAGGGCATTATAAACCGCCAGAAAGCTCTCTCGTTCATAGGGAAAGTCGATATCAGTATAAATTATTTGCGAAGCTAACGACTTTGATACTCCTTCTCTTAAAGTAAAACCTTTGCCCTTATTTTCATTTCTTTCATAAAAGAAAACATCGTCTATGCCATCAAAATAATTCTTTCCTAACTGCTCTGATGGTGTTCCGTCATTAATAATTATAAGCTGGATATTTTCTTCGGGTAACGATTTTTTAAGCCACTCAAGTTCACTGACTATATTTTCGCTCCATCCAGGAGGTGGATTAAAACAAGGTAACACAATACTGAGCGTAGGGTTATACACTATCCTATTTTATAACAACAAAAAAATAAATCAAAATACGTTTTATAATATCAAAACGTTAGGATTTGTGTTGGCAAATTAGCCTAAACCAATAATTCCGAGTCCTGTAAGCACAATATTAATTATAGCCAGAGGAATTAATATTTTCCATCCTAGATTCATGAGTTGATCATATCTGAAACGCGGAAGCGTCCATCTCACCCACATGAAAAAGAATATAAAGAAGAATATTTTAGCAAATAACACAGCTACACCTATTGCTGCTGCAACGTTATAATCAATAGAATTTGCCACGTAATCCTGAAAAGGATAATTATAGCCTCCAAAGAAAAGCGTAGAAATAATAGTAGAAGAAATGAACATGTTTACATATTCCGAAAACAAGAAAAACCCAAGCTTCATGGAAGAGTATTCTGTGTGGTAACCTCCGACCAACTCACTCTCGCACTCCGGCAAATCAAAAGGAGTACGGTTTGTTTCCGCAAACGCACAAATCAGGAAAATAAG
The DNA here is from genome assembly GCA_947461105.1 of Bacteroidota bacterium. GTDB lineage: Bacteria > Bacteroidota > Bacteroidia > Chitinophagales > LD1 > CALAYL01. The sequence continues at coordinate 29,006 of CANHIG010000005.1, forward strand.
AAAGGCAATAGGTTGCTTGAATACTAGCCATGAAAAGAATGGAAATTTCCCGTTCCAGTCAATAAATCCATTTTGATAATTAGCGATATCTTTTAAACTCAATGAACCAACTACCATGAGTACTGCTATAATCGAAAGCCCCATAGCAACCTCATAAGAAATCATTTGTGAAGAAGCGCGAACTGCTCCAAGGAGAGAAAATTTATTATTGGATGCCCATCCTCCAATCATAATTCCATATACACCGATAGAAATAACACCAAAAACATAAAGAATGGCAATATTAATATCAGCCACTTGCAAGTCAATGTTGTATCCAAAAAGATTAATTGGTTTTCCCCATGGAATCACAGCGCTTGTCATCAAAGCTGTTGTCATGGCAATACCTGGCCCTAAAATAAACAGAAACTTGTTTGGCGTATTAGGGATAAAATCTTCTTTAGTAAACATTTTTACACCATCGGCCAATGGTTGAAGTAAACCGCCAGGGCCAGCTCTATTAGGGCCTAATCTATCCTGAAAATAGGCTGCAATAACTCGCTCTGCAAATGTAGAGTACAATGCTATAAACATGGTAATCCCAAAAATCACCAGTATCAAAATCAATTTTATAATTAGGGTTGTTGCCATTTTTGTTTTCTATTTTGGATTTACCATGCTCAATGATATTCTGTCTTGCTCTCTGCCTGTCAATAGAAATTTATCATCAGTATCGAATTCAACAGGCTGAAGTTTTTGAGTATAGTTATTCTGATTAATTACTGAATACTTCGCAAATTTTCTCGGTCCATCTATAATCCAGGCTGCTTTATCTTTCTTCTCAAAACGGCAAGTGTTACAGATAAACTCCTCTACTTCATTGTATTCATCTTTTCTGGCACTTACTCTCAACACATCATTGCCAAAGGTATAAAGCGTTACTTTTCCGCAACATTTATCGCAATCTCTGTGTGCATCTATAGGCTTGGTAAACCAAACTCTCGATGAAAAACGAAAAGTTTTATCCGTTAACGCACCTACTGGGCAAACATCTATCATGTTGCCACTAAACTCATTGTCGACTGAGTTTTGTATATAAGTAGATATTTCAGCATGGTCGCCACGATTGATGATTCCATGACAACGTCCGGGAGTTAACTGGTCTGCAACATAAGTGCAACGATAACACAAAATACAACGAGTCATGTGGAGTTGAATCTTATCGCCAATATCTATCTTTTCAAATTCTCTTCTATCCTCTTTATAACGTGTTGCTTCCTTGCCATGTTTAAAACCAAGATTCTGCAAATCGCACTCTCCTGCCTGATCGCAAATCGGGCAATCTAGCGGGTGATTCATTAGCAAAAATTCCACTACTCCATTTCGCGCATCAATAACTCGTGGCGAAGTCAGGTTTTTCACCTCCATGCCATCCATCACCTGAGTACAACATGAAGCTACAAGCTTAGGCATTGGAGTGGGGTTAGCATCTGATCCCTTAGAAACTTCCACGAGACACACACGGCATTTACCTCCGCTGCCTTGCAGCTTTGAATAATAGCACATGGCTGGCGGTACCAAATCGCCACCAATTTGCCTTGCAGCATTCAATATGGTGGTTCCTGGTTCTACTTCTACGGGTGTTCCGTCTATCGTTACTTTTGGCATAGCAAATAATTTATACTAATACTTCTTCTTTCATCAATAAATGCTTCACCTTTTCCCATGGCTCAGCTACAAAATGCTCGCGATTTTTAATCTTCTCTGGGAACTTCACATGAAACTCAAACTCATCGCGGAAATGACGAATGGCAGCAGCCACAGGCCAAGCAGCAGCATCACCAAGAGGGCAAATCGTATTGCCTTCAATTTTGCGTTGAATGTCCCAAAGCACATCTATATCTTCCATAGATCCATAGCCATTCTCTAAGCGCCAAAGGATTTTCTCCATCCAGCCAGTTCCTTCTCTGCAAGGCGAACACTGTCCGCAGCTTTCATGATGATAAAAGCGTGCAAAATTCCAGGTATTTCTAACAACACAGGCTCTGTCATCATAAACAATAAAACCTCCGGAACCAATCATAGAACCTGTTGCAAAACCACCATCAGCCATGCTTTCATAAGTCATGAGCCTGTCTTCGCCTTTTGCTGTTTTAAACAATAAATTGGCAGGCAGAATAGGCACAGAAGAACCTCCAGGCACACAAGCTTTTAACGGACGCTCAGATTCCATACCTCCGCAATATTCATCACTGTTTACAAATTCATCAACCGTAATGCTCAATTCAATTTCATACACTCCCGGTTTTCTGATATTTCCCGATGCAGATATCAATTTTGTTCCGGTAGATTTTCCGATACCAATTTTAGCATATTCTTCACCTCCGTTATTCAAAATCCAAGGAATTACAGCAATAGATTCTACATTATTTACCACAGTAGGATTGCCCCAAAGCCCGCTCACTGCAGGAAACGGTGGTTTGATACGAGGATTGCCGCGTTTGCCTTCGAGGCTTTCAATCAAAGCAGTTTCTTCTCCGCAAATATATGCTCCTGCACCGCAGGTAACATGTAAATCTAAATCATAACCGGAACCTTTTATATTTTTCCCCAACCATCCATTTGCATAAGCTTCATTTATAGCACGTTCCAAAATTCGGTACACCCACATGTATTCCCCACGAATATAGATATAGGAAAGATGGGCTTCAAGTGCGAAACTAGAAGTAATCATACCCTCAATCAAAAGGTGAGGTGTTTTTTCCATCAAAAATCTATCTTTAAATGTACCCGGCTCAGACTCATCAGCATTACAAACCAGATGACGGGGACGACCGCTTTTTTTGTCAATAAAACTCCATTTTAACCCGGTCGGAAAACCAGCTCCTCCCCTACCTCTAAGCCCACTTTTTTTGACCTCCTCCACAATATCGTTGGGAGCCATTTTCAGTGCCTTCTCCACAGAAGAATAACCTCCCACTTTTCGATAAGCTTCGTATCCCTGAATTCCGGGAATATCTATATGTTCTAAAAGTATTTTTTTACCCATTGTATAAAGTCATTTGAATGCCCTAAAATCCACAAATTAGGTTCAATAATAGGAAAGATTTTTCTGAATATCTGTATGATTTCCACAATGTTTATTTCTAAATAAAAAGCTTCCTAACCGTCTGCATCTCAATATCTTGAAGCGGCTTTAAGGGTTGATAATTCATTTCATTGATTTTTATAAAAGTTCCTGAAGTTTTATCCATTTTAAAAAGCCTTGCCTTGCCTGATGTTCTATCATAATCACACATATAAGTCTGCCTGTTCGTATCCATCGTAGCGATATTAAAATCCTCTTGCTTAATTATGTCAAGTGTTTTGCCATAATAATTGAAAATCATTTTACTGTCTGACACAGGTTGCTTGAAAATAAAATCAATTCCTAAAACCATCACAGAATTATTTTCTACAGGATTTAAAAGACCATGCTTTATGGCTGAATAAAAGTTTTGAGCAGGGATGCTCTGTTCTGTATTCTTTGCTTTTATCATACAGCAATTAAGCAAGAATGTGCTTATGCCAATGATAATACAAATCGAAATAATAGAAACTTTAGCAGCATTATAATGCAGAATTTTTGCAATCGGAAAAGCATTCAATATCTCAGTCAATACGATTGTAAGCCCAAAAATCTGGAAATAAACAGGAAGATAAGCAATCCCAAGTCTCAGCTCACTTTGATACTTCACAGAAACCATTAATATCATAGCGGGGACAAACAAAAATACCAGACCGATAAAAAAATTATCAAGTTGAAAAGAACCGCTGCCCCATTTCTGGTTTTGGGTATTGAACAGGAGAAGCCCTCCCAAACAAAGCATTACTAATGCAATAAATAGCACAAGAGGATTACTGAGCTGTAAGAAAAGCACTTCCGGTATAGCGTACACTTTATAAAAATTTGACAACGGAAGTGTTGAAAACATCTGACATATGAAAACGTTTCTCATGCCTTCTGCATTAAAACTCATCTCTGTTCCTATATAAGATAGTGTGGAATTTTCTCTAATAATTTTTAATGTAACAAAATAAAGAATGGGTAAAAGCAAGAGTGGGGCAAGTTGAAACATTCGCTGCCTAAGTTTCTTGAAATGGAAAACTATCAACCCATAAAAAACCAGAAAAGGAACAATCCCAATCTCAGTAATTAAAAGAGCCATAGTAGCAAATACAAATGCGCCAGCTAATTTAAAGATAGATTTAGAGTCAATATAATACAGAAACAAACCAACCGCAAGTAGTGAAAAAGCAGTTGCAATAGGATACATTGCATTTAAAGAGGTGAAAGGGTCGTGATGAGAAATTTGAAATTGAAAGAGCATTCCTAAAAGCATCAATGAAAGCCCTGTTAGATTTCCCATCTTTGACTTTTGAAGAAAATATACAAACGACAATACAGCAAAAACATTAGCGGTGTAAACCAATAATTTGTATTGCAGGATAGAATGGGATAGCCAATAAATTCCAACAAATAAGTAAAAAGAAAGAGGCGTGAATCTGCCTATTTTCAGCCATTTCGTAATTTCTCCATTGCTGTAGCCTATCATCTTGCTGAATGTGAAATCAGGAATAGATTTCAGCAACTGATAATTCATTAAATCATCAGAATATAATCCGGAACATATAATTGGGGATAACAAAAGAGCTAAAAAAGCAAATGCTAAAACAGGGAAAAGATGCTTATGTAAAAAGTAAAATAATTTTGCCTTTATCAGCATCAATTATACTTTACTTATCATTTCCACTTTCCCTGCCTTGCAATCTTCAATAAGCTTATCTATTTTTTCAGGAGTAAGAAACTCATGAAAATAATCGCCCAATTGAAGCATTGGTGCATAACCACAAGCGCCAAGGCACTCCACTCCTTTCACGGCAAACATTCCATCTGCTGTAACCTGACCTTGCTCCACACCCAACTTTTTGCAGGTGTAGTCCATAAGATTCTCAACTCCCTTTTGACAGCATGGTGAGGTGTGGCAAAACTCAAGCATATACTTTCCAATAGGCTTATGGTTATACATGCTGTAAAAAGTAGCTACTTCATATACCTCAATCGGTTTGATAGAAAGTATTTCTGCAATCTTATCCATCAAAGGCACAGTAAGCACATGATTATTTTCATCCTGTACTTCATGAAGAATAGTCAACAATGCAGACTTCTTTTTATCTTCAGGAAAACGGCTGATAAGCACATTTATCCTCTCATTCAATCTCTCTGAAAATTTGATTTCACTCATTTTGTTGAAGTTTCTGTTTATTTAAGCATCTAACTCGCCAGCTATCACGTTCATGGAACTCATGATTAATATTGCATCTGACAAATATCCACCTTTAATCATTTCTGTAAATGCCTGATAGTATATAAAGCATGGTCTTCTGAAGTGTAAACGATAAGGCACACGGCTTCCATTGCTCACTAAATAAAAGCCCAGCTCGCCATTACCACCTTCCACACAATGATATACTTCTCCAACTGGAACAGGAATCTCGCCCATCACAATTTTGAAATGATAAATCAATGCCTCCATGCTGCTATACACTTCCTGTTTTGGCGGCAGATAGTAATCTGGCACATCTGCATGATAAGGGCCTTCAGGCATTTTTTCTAATGCTTGCCTGATTATTCTCAAGCTCTGTCTTACTTCTTCCTGACGAACCATGTAGCGATCATAGGTATCCCCTGCAGTTCCAACAGGAACATCAAATTCGAAATCCTCATAAGAAGAATATGGATTCATCTTTCGAATATCATAATCAACGCCAGCTGCCCTCAAGTTTGGTCCTGTAAAACCATAACTAATTGCTTTTTCAGCAGATATAGCACCTGTATGCAGACAACGATTCATGAAAATTGTATTTCGGGTCAATAGCTGATCAAACTCTTCCCATTTAGCAGGAAAAGTTTCCATAAACTTATGAATCTTAGCCCATACAGCTGGAGACCAATCGCGCTCCCATCCACCGATTCTACCCATATTTGTAGTGAGTCTCGCTCCGCAAATCTCTTCATAAATTTCATACACCTCTTCACGTGCTTGAAAAATATGAAGGAAGCCTGTAAATGCGCCTGAGTCAACTCCCAAAATTGAGTTGCAAATCAAGTGATCCGTGATTCTGGCAAGTTCCATAACTATCACGCGCATGTATTGTACCCGCTTTGGAACTTCTACTCCTAGCAACTTCTCTAGTGTCATCCACCAACCCATGTTGTTGATTGGTGATGAGCAATAGTTCATCCTGTCTGTTAAAGGAGTTATCTGATAAAACGGTCTGTTTTCTGCAATTTTTTCAAACGCACGGTGAATGTATCCAACAGTTTGCTCTGCATCCACAATTTTCTCACCATCCATCAAAAGTACATTCTGGAAAATTCCATGTGTAGCAGGATGTGTTGGCCCAAGGTTAAGAATTGAAAGCTCACTTCCATCCTCATTTTCCTTTTCCTTGATGAGTTCGTTATATCTCTTTTGAATTACATCAGAAGTTGCTATTGACATCAGTTCAAATTTTGGTTTAATGGAACACGTCCAAAATATCTATCGTCCTTATCTGTTCTGCCCTGATCCTCTAATGGAAACTCTTTGCGCATCGGGAAAGAAACCATTTCATCCATATTCAAAATACGTTTTAAATCGGGATGATTTTTGAAAATAATCCCATAGAAGTCATAAGTCTCGCGCTCTTGCCAGTTTGCTGAAGAAAATAAATCTACCATAGAATCTACTTCAGGATTTTCGCCATCCAAATACACTTTTACTCTCACTCGAACATTATCTAACCAATTATGCAAGTGATAAATTACTGATAATTGACGCTCTTTCTCATTTTCAGGGAAATGTGCTCCACAAAGATCTGTCATAAAGTTGAAACGCAAGGTTGCATCATCTTTCAAAAAATGAATAAGCTCATGTGCACTGCCAGCAGTTACCTCAAAAGTCAATAAACCCCAAGGCTCATCAAATGCTGAAACTTTATCTGCAAATTTTGCAATAAGCAATTCCTTTATGGTGTTGTTATCTAATGCCATAATTATTGAACGTTAATTCCGTAAGAAGCCAATAGAGCCTTATATTCTGGCGAGTTTCTCCGTGAAAACTTTTCGTTTTTCACTAACTCCTGCAGTTGCATCAAGCCGTCAATGATTTGTTCGGGACGTGGCGGGCAACCCGGCACATATACATCTACCGGAATCACCTTATCTATTCCCTGAAGTACAGAATAAGTATCGAACACTCCACCGGATGATGCACAAGCACCAACAGCAATAACCCATCTCGGCTCGGCCATTTGTTCGTAAACCTGACGTAAAACTGGCCCCATTTTTTTTGCAATAGTTCCCATCACCATAAGCATATCAGCCTGACGAGGAGAGAAACTCGGACGCTCAGAACCAAATCGGGCAATGTCGTATGTAGAAGCCATAGTAGACATAAACTCTATGCCACAACATGAAGTGGCAAAAGGCAATGGCCACAATGACTTCGAACGAGCAAGCCCAACAACTTGGTCAACGGTGGTGGCAAAAAAGCCTTCGCCTTCAATACCTTTTGGGGGGGCTTCTACCATTTTTATATCACTACTCATTTATCGCGTTTTAATTCAAATTAGTGAAATTACTCCCACTCCAATGCTTTCTTTTTGATAATGTAAAAAAAGCCCACTAACAATAAGCCCATGAACAGGAACATCTTCAATAAACCGTCCATCCCCAAATCGCGGAAATTTACCGCCCATGGGTAAAGGAAGATGACCTCAACATCAAACAATACAAACAAGATTGCAACTAGAAAATACTTCACAGAAAAAGGAATTCTGGCATTCCCATAAGACTCAATACCACACTCAAAATTGGCATCTTTTATCTGGGACTTTCTTCTAGGTCCAATAAAATGAGATAGAAACAGCATAAGTGCCACAAAACCGGCAGCAAAAACCATCTGCATTATTATCGGCAAGTAATCAATATTGGTAGACTGCATATTCGCTTAAATTATGGCAAAAATAATAGACCACACATATAAACCAACCCTTTTTATTCACAAATTGTTCAGGGGGCTCTTCTTTAAAAGATATTTTCAATGAATATAACTCATCATATATACAAGGCACTTAGAATAGGAAGATCGATCACAAAATAACAGAGATAAAAGATTACTCCTTCACAATTCGCTTCACATCGAAAAAAGACTTGCCCTGGAGCTTCAATAAATAAACACCTTGATTGAGGTTCAAGGTATTTACAGCAACAAATTGATTGCTGTTATTGCTGAAAGAAACATCCTGACTTTGAATCAGCTTTCCGCTGAAATCAAAAATTGCTAATTGCAATTTTTCGTCCATTGGCTTACCCACATATACATTGAGTTCACTAGAAAAAGGATTGGGAAATACATCTAAATCAGCAAGTAGATTATCATGATTATGATAGTTATATTTATTGGATAAAATCATATAGGCCACTGCCAAATCAGGAATACCGTATCCAAAAGTATCATTAGGCATTTTAAATAAATGTGCGCTCTCCCGAATAGTTTCCATAATTTCTAAACCGGGAACATTGGGAAAGGCTTGTCTCAAACATGCTGCCCCACCTGCCAACACAGGACAGGAAAATGAGGTGCCGCTCCCGTTATAAATTTCACCGGCAGTATTATACACAGCTGTACCTACACCTCTCGCACACACATCAGGTTTCACATGACCTGCGGCATTGGGTCCTTTACCGCTAAATTTCGCATACTGGCGCAATTCATTTACTGCGCCTACGGCCAATATACTGTCTGCATCTGCCGGAGTGCTGATAAAATACCATGAGTTTGCTCCTTCATTTCCAGCACTGTTGAGTACCACAATGCCTCCCCGTGCTGCCACATTAGCAGCTTTTGCAATAGGAGTGGTATTGCCGTCTAAATCGGCATAAGTGTGATTGGTAGTGGCATCATCAAACTGAGTATACCCTAAGGACGTAGAGAACACATCTGCACCACCGCTTTCTGCAAATTCTGCAGCAAAAACCCAATTGTATTCTTCTTCTAATGTCTCACTGGAACCTACTTCTGTCCTAAACAACGCATAGTTAGCATTGGGCGCAGAACCTATCATTTTACCCGGTTGATTTGCCGCCATACACGAGAGGCATGAGGTGCCATGGCTGCCATCATCAAACACATTTGCATTCTGCGCTTCCAAATCCCAAGAGCCTTTGAAACGGGAAGTTTTAAATAATGAATCAAATCCGGCAAGACCATTAGCATTATAAAATCCGGCATCAAAAACTGCTATATCCACCGAATCTCCTTTGTAACCCCTTTTATGGAGAAAATCTACATGAATCATCTGGTTCTGATTTGAAGATGCGCCATAATATTCATCTGGATTGAAATCCTTGAAATCTACATCAGTTAATACTTCAAATTTACTCTCTGATTTTCTTAATGAAGTAACTGGAGATTTCACCAATTCCACTTTAGACACAAAGCCAAGTGACGCAATGCGTTGTATAATAGTTGTATCAGAAGCGCTTATCAGTGAGCAATTCAGCCATTTTGAGGTCTTTATATTATGGACACCAAAAGTAAGCAGCGAATCAGCATATAATTTTGAAACAGGTAAATCGCTCTCGAAAAAACCAATATGCTGTCT
>CANHIG010000006.1 GCA_947461105.1 Bacteroidota bacterium
TATAGTGTAAAAGGAACTACTCGTCATAATTATGCTGATGAAGTGCGAGGTGAAATTGACTTTGATAAAGAAGCTAATATAGTTGTAGCATCCTGTACTCGCTCCGCAGATTTTCCCAGAACTGATTCTACATTTCAAACTTCTTTTGGTGGTGGATTGGATGCTTGTGTTACCAAATTAAAGCCTAATCTCGATTCACTTATTTGGAGTACTACTTTTGGCGGCACAGGAGATGATGCAGCCTATTCCGTGGCGTTTGACGGAGATAATGATTTATATTTAGCCGGGGGCACAGTATCTAGTGATTTTCCAATGCCTGGAGGCGGAAGACAGAAGACGATAGGCGGAGGAACTGATGGTTTTATTTATTACGTAACTAATGATATTGACACTGTAATATCATCCACTTTTCAGGGTTTTGCAGACTATGATCAAATATATTTTGTTGAGACCGACAGAAAGAAAAATGTTTTGGTTTTAGGTCAGGCAGAAAACAGTCAGTCCAATTTTATTTTCAATGCTTTATATAACAAACCTAATAGCGGTCAATTTATAAGTAAGTATCCGGCTGATTTAAGTTCATGGACTTGGTCAACTTCATTTGGCAGAGGTATAGGTCAGACGGATATTTCACCTACAGCTTTTCTGGTGGATTTGTGCAATAGTGTTTATGTAAGTGGATGGGGAAGTCCCGGTGTAAATAATATTGTTCAGGCAACAGGAGGGACAACAGGAATGGATGTGACACCCGGTGCTTTGAAACCTACAACAGATGGCGAGGAATTTTATTTGATGGTGATGAGAGATGACGCATCGGGACTTCAGTATGCAACATTTATGGGTGGGAATAACAGCGAAGAACACGTAGATGGAGGGACAAGCCGATTCGACCGTAAAGGAGTTGTATACCAATCTGTTTGTGCGGGATGTGGTGGTAATAGTCGTTTCCCAACAGCTCCTGCAAACTGTGTTTCTCCGACAAACCGAAGCAGCAATTGTAATAATTTGCTTTTTAAATTTGATTTGGATATTCCGCTTGCTATTGCAGATTTTTCTTTTCCGGGTGGATGTAATTTATTCAATATTCCGTTTACAAATCTCAGTAAACAAGTTAGTGCAAATGCAAAGTATTACTGGATATTTGGAGATGGAGATACCGCTATTTCAAATTCACCATATCATGTTTATCAGGATACAGGGATTTATGTAGTGAAGCTGAAGCTGATTGATTCTATGAGCTGCAATATTTCAGACTCAATAGAAAAAACAATTATTATTCAATCTTCGAATAGTACAGTTTTTGGTGATACAGCAAAATGTATTCCTGATGCTGTTCAGATAGGTATACAAAATGATGGAAATCCTACTTCATCTTATTTATGGACACCTGCAGCAGCTTTAGATAACCCAAATATTTCAAGCCCTATTTCATCTACTGATACGAATATAACATATCAATTAGTCTATTTTCATGGCTATTGTGGCGACACCTTCACGCAGAGGGTTTTGGTAAGAGACGATTCACTTTTGATTAGCGGTGGTTATGTTTTGTGTCCTAAGGACACACTGCGACTGAATATTTCCAACGTGAATACTTCTAATAATTTGACTTATGAGTGGACTCCTGTAAGTGAAATTCTATTAGGTCAAAATTCTTCTAATCCAATTTGTTTTCCGAGAATGGATACCATGTATTATGTAAATGCAATCAGTCAATATGGTTGTAAGTATGCAGATTCTATTTTTGTAGCAGTGGCTTCTCCAATAGGTAGTATCAGCATTATTGCAAATCCCGATACAATTCTATATGGCGATACCTCGCAAATTATTACTACCTATCCTCCTGAAGTTGTTTCTTTTGAATGGGTAAATGATGCTACCCTTTCTTCATGGGATATTCCTAATCCTAAGGCAAATCCTAAGGAAGATAAAAATTATGTGCTTGTCGCAAAAGATGCAAATGGATGCAAGGTATCAAGTACAGTAAGGATTTTGGTGCGTAGGACTCCATGTAATAATGAAGGAGTATATATTCCAAATGCTTTCACGCCAAATGGAGATGGCAAAAATGATGTCTGGTATGTAAGGGGAAATGATATTAGAAGTGTTGAAATTTCAGTTTTTGATCGCTGGGGACAAAGAGTTTTTAATTCCACTTCTCTTTCTGTTGGATGGGATGGCACTTTTGGCGGGGCAAAATTAGACCCTTCTGTTTTTGGGTATTATGTGGAAGGGTATTGTAAAAATGGAGATAAATTTTCATTGAAAGGCAATGTTACCATACTGAGATAAAATGAATTGGTTCAAAAAATATAGCAGTACTATTTATAAGCATTTGAAGCTGATGAGGCTGCTTTTTTCTGTATTGTTTTTATCGAGTACATTCCTTACAAATGCTCAGGATATTCATTTTTCGCAATTTTCTTTTTCTCCAATGAATGTGAATCCTGCTTATACCGCTTTGTTTAATGGCGATGTTCGATTTGTAGGGAATTACAGAAATCAGTGGTTTACTGTTCCCGTTAACTATAATACAGTTTCTATTTCTGCTGATATGAATTTGTTCCAACTTAAAAATCATGATAAGATTGGCGGAGGACTTTCATTTTACTATGACAGAGCAGGCGATTCTCGATTTACATCCATTCAGGCATTAGCTCATTTTAGCTATTTACTCAATTTTGGGAAAGACGATAAGCATACTATTGGTGTAGGATTTAATGTTGGCGTAGGAAATAGAACTGTTCAGTATCAGTATTTGTATTTTGACAATCAATATAATGGAGATCGTTTTGATGGGCGAATTCAACCTGATGAAAATTTTCCAACGGCTACTTTTACCTATCCTGACATGGGAGCAGGAATCAGTTATCAGTATAGAAAAAGTAATAGGCAAGTATTCGTTTTAGGTACTTCCATTCAACATCTTAACCAACCTGCGCAATCATTTTTTGGTGATAAAAACGTGAGATTGAATATGCGCTATACTATTCAAGCAAGCTTGAGGTGGAAGGTTCATAAAAAGTTAGATATTGTTCCTCAGGTAATTTTTCAATCGCAGGATACAAAATATGAGCTTGCATTTGGAGTACATACCAAGGCCTATATTTTCAAACAAAAAAATGCGAACATTTGCCTCAATACTGGTGTGTATTATCGAAATAATGATGCTGCATATCTTTTGCTTGGGATCGATTATAATGCCTGGCAGGTGAATCTGACTTATGATATTAATACTTCAAAGTTTAAACCGGCTACCAGTACTTATGGCGCAATAGAAGCATCTGTCATTTATATTTTATCAAGAGTGAAAAAAGTAAATAGTACCGGTAGTGATTGTCAGATTTTTTAATAAAAAAATGAGCGTAAAATTGCCTTTCAGAAAATTGCTTTTTCTGTCTCTTTTCTTTCTGTTTGCAAGTGCTTTGGTTTCAGCACAAAGTGCAAAGCAGTTCTTAGAAAAGGGGAATCAGCGTTTTGAAATGGCAGATTATTATGGAGCTGCTGAAATATTGAATCAGGGAGCAGAGTTATATACTGACAATCTTGAAATCCGCTTTCTTCTTGCTGAGTCTTATAGACATTATAACGATTATGAAACTGCTGCTGAGTCTTACAAAAATATTTTGACTGATGATAAAGATGAGCTTTTCCCTACAGCGCGATTTTGGTATGCCAGTATGTTGAAACAACTTGGAAAGTATAATGAAGCATTAAAACAATTTGAGAAATATAAAATAGCGAGCAGGGGGAGAACTGAGCTGGCAGCTGAAATAACTCGTGAGGTAGAAAGTGCAAAATGGGCAAAAGAAAATCAAGCTAAAGTGGCACCAATAAAAATAATTCATCTTGGCGATGATGTGAATTCCGTGTACTCTGATTTCAATCCTTTTACTTCAATTGATAATGAATTGGTATATAGTTCTCTGAAGAAAGACACATTGAAGAATATTAAAGAAAGTCGTTCTGGTTTTTTTTCTCCAGATAAAGAACTTGCAAAATTTATAGATAAAATAAATGCTTCGCAAAGTTCTAAAAGTATTGCTAATGGTAGTTTTTCTGTTGATTTTTCTCAATTCTTTTTTAATGTTTGTGATAATGAAATCAAAAAGCACTGCGATGTTTATGTGATGCATTTCAATGGAGAATGGTCTGCTCCAATAATAACTCAAGGGGTCAATTCAAATAATGCTACATCCTCGCAACCATTTTTAGTAAAAGAGCAGGATGGGAATTATTTGTATTTCAGCAGCGATAGGAGCGGCACTAAAGGTGGAATGGATATTTGGCGTGCCAAACAGATTGATAAAGAAAAGTTTATTGCTCCTGAAAATGTAAGCGCTATCAATACAGCAAAAAATGAGTATTCAGTATTTTATGATGAAGATTCAAACAAAATTTATTTTTCGTCTGAAGGGTGGAAAGGTTTTGGGGGACTTGATATTTTCTATTATGATCTAACCTGCAAGTGCGCACCCGTTAATTTAGGACAGCCTATTAATTCACCTGCAAATGATTTCGGGTATTCATTGTCAGCTGACAGAACTAAAGCCTATTTTGCTTCTAATAGGAAAGGTTCTTTGTTTATTAAATCGCAAACATGCTGCTATGATATTTGGATGTATGATACAGGAAAAGATGCTAAGGAAAAGAAGGAAGTGCTAACAGTAAAAGTTGTTGATAGCATTGAAGCACGAATGAAAATTGATTCATCTTTTACTGTAGCTGTAACCAAAAATGATGATGAGAAATCTATAAAGGATACTCTAATAGTCAACGGAGAACAAATTGCAAATAGGCAGCGTGATTCATCAGTTCAAACATCACAAAATGTTTTTGATATTGCTAAGACCAAGAAATTGATTCCTGTTACTCTTTATTTCCATAATGATGAACCCGATTGTTGCAATTTGAGTGACACAACAAATCTGAACTATGCAACCACCTATGAGGCATATTGGAAATTACTGAGAGAGTATAAAATGAATTTTGCTAAAGGGCTGGATGAAGGCAAGAAAACAGAAGCAGAGGATGCTATATTTTATTTGTTTACTAACCGTGTAGAGAAGGGATACAGCGATTTGGTACAACTTAGTGCACAAATCACAGATGCGTTGAATACGAATCAAAAAATTGAAATTACTATTCAAGGTTATTGCTCTCCACTCAATTATAATTTGTATAACATTAAGCTGGGATACAGGCGTGTAGCGTCATTAATCAATTATTTTTACAACTACAGAAACGGATTGCTCAGGCCATTTTTAAATGATGGACGATTAGTACTTAAAAAAGAATCATTTGGAGAGGAGACCGCTCCGAGCGATGTAAGCGATAGCAGAGAGGATACTCAGAATTCTGTTTACAACCCACGAGCAGCGATTGAAAGAAAAGTAGAAATCATTTCAATTGAAATAAAATAGAATAGTAAACAGAATTTTATTTGTTTAAATTAGTGGCGTAAAATTCATCAGTGAGTAAAGAAAATTTCAAATCAAAAACATCTGATAAACATCCTTTCACAAAGTTTATCAAAGAAAAGCCTGTAGCAATCGAGCCTGAGCTTATCAAACGATTTGAAAAAGGACAAATTGCTCCAAGACCTGCAAGGAAATCAGCTTCATCTCTTGAAGAAAGAATAGACAAGAGAATCCGACAACTTGATATTGATAATAAAAAGAAACCCTATACAGGGAAAGGTGACGATTCCCCAAATTTTGATGAACCGGTAAGATTGAATAAATATCTAGCACATGCTGGAGTAGCTTCCAGACGCAAAGCCGATGAATTAATTGCAGCCGGAAAGGTAAAAGTAAATGGTGTAGTGATTTTGGAAATGGGCCACAAGGTATTGCCTGAGGATAAGGTTTATTTTGATGGGAAAACTGTAAATCCTGAGCAGAAGGTGTACATTTTGCTTAATAAGCCTAAGGATTGTATCACAACAACCAGTGATGAAAAAGATAGAAAAACAGTACTTGATTTAATCAAAGGTGCTTACGCTCAGATAAAGTCGGTTAAGAAGCCGAGGCTATACCCTGTGGGGAGATTAGATAGAAATACATCGGGTGTTTTACTGATTACCAATGATGGTGAATTAGCTCAAAACCTTACACATCCTTCACGCGAGATGCGCAAGATTTATCACGTGCATCTAAATAAAAATCTGACTATTGAGGATATTGCAAAAATTCAACACGGAATTGTGCTGGAAGATGGCATTGCGGAAGTGGATGAAATAGCTTATACCAATCCTAAAACAAAAAGTGAAGTTGGTGTAGAAATTCATAGCGGAAAAAACAGAATTGTCAGAAGAATTTTTGAATCACTTGGCTATGAAGTAGAAAAACTTGATAGAGTCTATTTTGGTGGTCTTACCAAAAAAGATTTGCCAAGAGGGAAATGGAGATTTCTTGATGAAGAGGAGGTGCGCAGATTAAAGCACTTTATTGTTTAAGCGCTCTCGCCAACCACACAAACTCATTTGTAAAATTATTAAGGCTTCTATTGAGACCTTCGTCTAGTTTTTCTCCTTGCTCACTTATCTTTTTATCGATATTGCCAATTAGTAGCATGTGAGGACATGGTATACCGAAAAATGCACAAATCATTTGTTGCATTTGTTGCGCAGCTCTCATACCTCCTAAAGCTCCTGTTGAGTAGGTAACTATACCAAATGCTTTTCGATTAAATTTTGGAAAATGGTCTAACAAATTTTTGAGCACCGGAGCGCAACTGCCATTATATTCAGGGGAAATAAGAATAAAAGCATCTGCATCAAAAATTAAACTTTCAAGTCCGTTATGGGAAGCAGGGATTTGTTCCTTAGAGGCAAAAATGTGTTCTATAAATGGAAGCGGATAATCGCGAATATCTAGAATATTAAATTCCACTTCGGGATATTTGATATGCAATTCTCTTTGTAATAATAATGCAGCTCTGTGGCTCAATGCTTTCTCTCTGGAACTTCCGGATATTAGGGTAACTCTCATTTTTTTTGAAATATATAACACTCATAATCGAAACTATGTTTAATTTTAATGCAATATTTCTGATTGTGATTATATTTAGCAAATATTTTTTTATGGATTGGTTGTCTGTTGTAATAGAAGTGCTTAAAATATTCATCCCTTTGGCGATATTGGCTGCTACAGTTATTTATACCATCCGCTCTTTTTTGGAGCGAGATGAGAAAGTGAGATTAATAGAAGCAAAAGTAAATAGTTCGAAGGATGTGACTTTGATTCGACTACAGGCCTACGAAAGAATGGCATTGTTGCTGGAAAGAATTCATCCAGCATCTGTTATGAACAGAGTATGGCAGTCTGAAATGAATGCCCGAGAACTGCAATATGCTTTTACCATGACTATTCAGGCTGAATATGATCACAATGTGGCTCAGCAGATTTATATTTCTTCTGAAGCATGGGGACTAATTGCTGAAGCAAAAGAGGAATTGATTAAGCTGGCTAATATGATTGGTAATGCTTTGCCGCAGGATTCACCGGCTGCTCAGTTTTCTAAATTTTATCTTGACGCTGTAGCAAATGCAGGTAAGCCATTGCCAAATGAAACTGCCCTATCTTTTCTTAAACAGGAAATAGCCCAAATACTATAGTCTATGAAACTCAGTGACCAAAGCCTAAGGAAAGTATTGTTTATTGATATTGAAACCGTTTCTCGCGAAAAGAGCTTCAAGGAATTAGATCAAACCTGGCAAAATCTGTGGGAACTGAAGGCGGCTACTTTTCAAAATAATACTGATTCTATTGATGTGTCTTACGAAAAGCGTGCTGCAATTTTTGCAGAGTTTGGTAAAGTGATTTGCATTTCACTTGGTTATTTTCACAAAGACAAGAATAGTCACCATGAGATTTTCAGAGTGAAAAGTTTCTATGAAAATGAGGAAAGCGCGCTTTTGAAATCATTTGCTGCACTGCTTCAAAAGTATTTTTCTGATGAGCATGACTGGCAATTGTGTGGACATAATATAAGAGAGTTTGATATTCCATTTTTGTGCAGAAGGATGGTAGCGAATGGAATTGCTTTGCCTGATATTTTAGACTTATCTGGTCGCAAACCATGGGAAATAAATATTATTGATACGATGCAGCAGTGGAAATTTGGAGATTATAAAAACTATACTTCACTTAAACTAATCGCTGCTACGCTGGGTATTCCTTCTCCAAAGGATGATATAGAAGGGAAAGATGTTGGACATGTTTTTTGGAATGAGCATAATCTTCAGCGTATAGTGGATTATTGTCATCGCGATGTAATTACTGTAGCCAGAATCCTCATGAAAATCAAAGCTGAGACCTGCACTTTAGATGAGGCTGATATTTTGATCCAATAATTGCTACTCGAAATTTTTATCCAGAAAAGCACTGAGTTTTTTTATTGCTGCATTAGCTTTTGGTAAAACCCTCCAAAAGGATTGGAACACATGAAAGTAATCTTCATAAACATCCATTTCAATCGGAACATTTTTTGATTGAGCATTTTCATAAACTCTTACTGAATCATCAAGCAGCACTTCTGCTGTACCCACTTGAATATAAATAGGTGGAAGACCACTGAAGTCGCCAAATACAGGAGATATATATGGATTTGCAGGATTGTTTTCGGTGTAGTAAATTTTTGTCCAAAACGGAAATGCTTCTTTGGTGAGCATAGGTTCCTCTGTGTTTGGATCTAAATAGGTTTTCCCACTCAGGGTAAGGTCTGTCCATGGCGATAAAGTAATGGCGCACTTCGGAAGAGGCTTGTTATGGTCTCGTAAATACAAAAGGGTTGCGAATGTAAGTCCTCCTCCTGCCGAGTCCCCGCCAAGTGCTATATCATTGTTACTATATCCATTTTCCAGCAACCATTCATAAGCCATTACTGCATCATTGAGTCCTGCGGGGAAAGGATTTTCCGGTGCAAGCCTGTATTCAAAGTTTAGAATTTTAAAATGCTGTCCTGCCAAAGCAATTTTGGTAAGTAATGAGCGATGTGTATCTATACTGCCTACTGAATAGCCTCCCCCATGAAAATACAACAACACTTTTTTTGAAGAATGCTTTTTTTGTTCAATCCATTCAGCTTTGCAATGCTGTATTTCTATTGGTGTGTAGTTGCATTTATCGCTTCTATATTCATAGCGCTTTGTAAGTTTTTCGAACCCGGCTCTGGACCTTGGTATATTTTGCCATTCAGCCTTATTACGAAATGAACGAATTGCATTTTTTACAACACTAATTGGAATTGGAATATTTATCATCATGGTATTATAATCTTAAGTTGAAACTGTTTCTAATCTCCATTTAATGAAATATTGGGAATAGCAATTAATAAGTTAGGGTCTGAAATCAGGATTTCCGGCTCGTTTTTTCATGAGGCGCTCATATATGCTGGAAATAGGATTATAGAATTTCGCCTTTTCTTTGTGAAGGTATTTTGGAGCCGCTACGCCAGGAACTAAAACAATATTTGCCATTCCATCTCCCCGAATAAATGCATCTTCAAATTCTCTTTTATTGCTGAATGGATAGATGGTCACTTCTTTAAGTTTGTAAAAGTCTTTCATGAGATTTACATCCAGCGAATAGCGCATCGTTTCGGGAATTCCCGAAACGGGTATTTCTTTCCAAATATATCCTAATGAAGAAAATCTTAAGGTGTCTGAAGGGTATACATATATTTGAAATTTTCCGTCTGCATCGGCACTTTGTCCTTTTTTTCTGTTTTGAATTACGATTGAAGCATTTGGTAAGTGTGCTTTGGACTGCATGTCAACAACTGTTCCCTTAAGCAATATTTTCCCTTCTGTATAGTCGAAATTTAATTGAGCGCTAATGTTAAGCGTCAGAAATATAATCAGAAAAAATGAAAGGAATAAACGAGTTTTCACAGTAGTAAAATATAATAACAGATTGAGGGTTGAAAAGTATTTAGCCTTATTAACAGTTCTGTTATTTTTTAAGTCCTATTTCTCTCAATCTTTCATCTAAATACTCTCCTGCCGAAGAAGGAGTATACGCCAATGGATTTTGATCATTAACACAGGATGGTAAACAATCTAACCTCATTTCTGAACGTGGGTGTAAGAAAAACGGAATAGAATAACGGTGTGTATGCCATTTTTCTCTGGATGGATTTACCACCCGATGTGTTGTAGAGCGAAGTTTATTATTGGTGAAACGTTGCAGCATATCTCCTACGTTTACTACTATACAGCCTTCAGGTGCAGTGATGTCACGCCATTGGTTTTGTCTGTTCACTAGCTGCAATCCTTCTGCAGATGCGCCTACCAGAAGTGTAATGAGATTAATATCTTCATGCGCTTCAGCACGAATAGCGGATTTCGGTTCCTGAGTTATTGGCGGGTAATGAATGGCGCGCAAAATGGAGTTTCCGTTTCTAATGTGCTGATCAAAATAAAACTCACCTATTCCAAGATGTATGGCAATTGCCCTTAATAGATTTTTTCCTGATTGTTCAAAAGCCTTGTAGAGTTGCGAGCCTACTTCGTCAAAATCCGGTAATTCGTTTACTTTGATATTATCAGGATAATCAGCCTTGGATAATTCTTCACCTTCAACCTGCTGTCCTATTTGCCAGAACTCTTTTAAATCTGGAGCATCACTCCCTTTTGCATGTTCTTTACCAAATGAAGTATATCCTCTTTGTCCAGCATATTCAGGTATCTCATATCCTCGTTTTGCATCTGTAGGTAATGAAAAAAACGACTCCACCAATTCATAAAATTTATTGATTTTTTCGGCAGGCACTCCATGATTTTTTACTGATACAAAACCGGTTTCTTCAAATGCTTTTCCGAGCTCTTCCACAAATTTATGCTTAGACTCAGCATTGCCGTTTATAAATTCGTTTAAATCAACAATAGGAATTGTGGTTAATGACATAGCAATTTATTATAGCTGAAAAATATTGTTTAATGATGCAAAAACAAAATAAAGCGATGCTTTATTGTATTGGTAAAGCTATGTCTTTAATGGCAATTTTGGGGTTTGTTTCCTTATCCGCAATAGTGATTATTGAACCTAGCTTCAGTTTATTAGTTTTTAAGAAATCATAAGCAGCTGCTTCATTTTGAATATTTAGGATATTTCTTTTTGCATAATAAATCAGTTGTGGCTCAGCTTTTTCGTAGCTAAATAAAACATGATTAGTATCCGTTTGATTCGCAATCTGCTCTCCGATTTTTTTGTCTAAATCATAGTTGATTCCTTTTATGTTTCTGGAGCCGGGTAGGTTGGAAAGCGTGAATTGAACACAAAGAACTATAACACCCAAAAAATAGATCAGGTTTAATGTTCCTGCTTTAATAGAATTAGATTTTTTTCCTTTATCATAGAATATGCCCATCAACACACTTAGAAATAGCGATGCATACAAAACGGTAAAATCATGTTCTGAATAATTCAGGAAAAGCATATGCATGAGTAATACTGGTAGTAAGGATAGCCAAATAAAGCGATAGCCATTTTCAGTGAAAGTTATTTTCAGTTTCTTTTTTGAAAAAACGAAAAAAAGGAAACCGATTATAATCAGATAATAGAGTGTGTAATTTACTGCATAGTTATATATGATGTTCTTCAGGTAATGGAAATAGGAAATGAAGAATGCCCAAAATCCATTATTAATTTCACCGATGCTACCACGGATTAGGTAACGATGAAAGAGCTCATTGAAATATATTTCAGTTCCTGCAATCAGGCTGTATTGATAAGTGATTAACCTAAGCGTAAATATGCTTATCACGATGGTGGTCAATATTAAAATTCTGAATCCTTTGATTTCCCTGACATGCAGCAAAGAATAAACAATAACTGATGCGGCATAGAAAAAACCGAGCCATGATGTATAAATCATTACGAACAAGATAATGGCATAGAAAAAAATGTATTTGGGTACTTGAAATTTTTGTCTGATAATCATCTTAAGTACTACATACACTCCAATCACAAACGGTGTTTGCACAGACATATCACTCATATACACATTGCCTTGAAACCATAAAGCGGGAGGCGCAAATACATAAAAGCAAAAAGCAACGAGCGAGGGAATATGGAGATGGCTTCTTGCTCTATTGAAGCTTAGCAGACAGACCGTGAAGTAAACAAACATTGCGGCAATAAAGTGCAATAGGAAGTTGATAATTTGCAGAGACTTTACATCAGGTCTGTAATGGATTGCTTTGTATATAAGGAAAGGGAAATAGTAGGCAAACGGAGGATGAGAAACGTAGTAAAAATTACCTGTGGCATCTTTAATTTTGCCTGTAGCATTGGCAAAGTTGTTGATGTTTTTGTCAGCAATGTGATTGTAGGTCATTACAGGATTATACTGATAGGAGCCGATGCCATTGTCATACCAGATTTCAAGAATGCGAAGTGAGACAGCAGTACAAAATTCATGATGCTTAGAAAGAGGCCGACCAAGCTGAGGCAATCTTAATGCTACAGAAAGCAAAAAAATCACTGCAAGTATGGGGAATGTTTTTCTAAGGAAAATCATCGTGTAAGATGTTTACTTATTTCTATTCTTATTACCATTAAATTTGTTGTTTCTAAACTTATTGTTCGGTCTGTTTCCGGTGAATTTTCGTCCATCTCTGCCGGTGTTGTTGTTCTCTCTGAATTTGTTCCCTTTGGTAAGTTCACTGATGCTATCTTCAACGCCTAGTTGGAGCTTATCATCAGATAGGATACGTAAATCGTTTTTAATGATTTCATCATTTGTATTTTCCTTAGTCCAGTTTTGGTATACCAGCTTCATATAATTTCCAATGGTTTGTGCAAAGGCAAGTCTTTTTTCAGGATCTTTTTCTTCTATCGCCTTTTTCACAAGCAGGTCTACCTTTTTTCCATAAGTCCTATGCTTGATTCTGCTTTGAGGGTAGGGTAGTGGTTCAGGTTTTTTCTCTACCAGTGCTCTTGTTGTTTTTGGATATGGCGAATCTACATCTAGTTTGAAATCAGACATGATGAAAAGGTGATCCCATAGCTTGTGCCTGAAGTCTTCAACGTTTCTAAGTTGGGGATTTAATTGCCCCATGAGCTCTATAATCTCTCGCGCCATCTGATTTCTTCTTATAGGGTCTTCTACGGTAATACATCGTTCTACTATTTCTTGAATGTGTCGTCCATATTCAAGTAATTCAATTTTTTCTCTTGTAGTATTATATTCCATTGTGTGCATGTGATTAATTAAGTAATAATGCTCCGAATCAAAATTGATTCATGAGGTAATGGTGCTTTGTCTGCAAAAATCCGAATGCAAAGAGAGGGTGAATTGCTCAGATTCTTTATGTGCCACTAACTATCTTTAGCTTTGCAAATTTGAGCATTATTTTCTTTTCTCCAAAGTTTGGGAAGAAAATAGTTGCTATTTTGTTAATTGCGTTGCCTTCAAGAAGGATTACTTTTCCTTCACCAAACTTTTCATGTATGACATCTGCACCCATTTGGAGGTTAGAAACATCATCAGGAACAAACGGTTCTCCATTGCCCATCATTCTGGCAGGAGCTTGTGCTACTGGCTTTTGCATGAGTGTTTTCCCAAAGCTTGACCTTAATGAACTTTCTGATGTAGTAGGTCTAGATTCTTTTTGCTGTCCGTAAAATGATAAAACTCCTTCTGGTAATTCTTTTAGAAATCTTGATGGTTCGCTATATTGAATATTTCCAAACTTGTAACGAGATGTTGCATAGTTGAGGAATAGTTTCTTTTCAGCTCTGGTGATAGCTACATAGAATAATCTTCGCTCTTCCTCTAAATCATCCATGGAGTATAGAGATTGCGATGATGGAAAAAGACCTTCTTCCATGCCTACTACATAAACTACAGGAAACTCAAGTCCTTTTGCAGCATGTGTTGTCATTAGTTTTACGCAATCAATATTTTCAGTTTGTTTTTCATCACCTGTTAGTAATGTTATATTTTGAAGATATGTTCCTAAGCCTCTGTCTTCAGTAATCTCGTCACCATCAGTTACGATATCTTCTTCTACCCATTCTTTGATACCGTTTAATAACTCCTGCAAGTTTTCATATCGAGCAATACCTTCTACTGTTTTATCATTATAGAGTTCAGCAATTAGTTTTGTTGTTTTACCGATGTGGGTTGCCAGTTCAAAAGCATTTTTCTGCTTTGCCATAGCTCCAAAAGATTGAACCAATAAAACGAATTCCTGAATCAATTGCTTGGCACGCGGTGGAATTTCATATTTATGAATATGCTCTAAAACATCCCACATTCTAACGCCATCATTGGCAGCATAAATTGTAATCTTATCTATAGTGGTTTGTCCAATGCCCCGCATTGGGTAATTGATTACCCTTTTTAATGCTTCTTCCTCAAATGGATTGACTGCAAGCTTCAGATATGCAAGTAGGTCTTTTATTTCTTTTCTTTGGTAGAATGACATACCTCCGTATATCTTGTATGGTATGTTATGTTTTCTAAGCGATTCTTCAAAAGAACGTGACTGCGCATTAGTTCTATACAATATTGCAAAGTCATTATTTTTGAAGTGGTCGCGCATTTTTAACTCCATAATGCTATCGGCCACCCAACGCCCTTCTTCATTGTCGGAAGCGGTTTTAACTACCAATATTGCATCTCCCTGATTGTTTGATGTCCAAATCTCTTTCTTGATTTGGTTCTTGTTTTTATGAATCAGCTCATTTGCAGCCTTTACAATGTTTTTAGTAGATCTGTAATTCTGTTCCAGTTTGAATACTTTCAAATCCGGGAAATCAGATTCGAAATTCAATATGTTGTCAATGGTTGCTCCCCTGAAGGCATAAATGCTTTGCGCATCATCACCTACTACTGTTATATTTTGATGAGCATCAGCTATACTTTTAATAATGGAGTATTGAAGTTGATTCGTATCCTGAAACTCATCAATCAATACATACTTAAATTTGTGTTGATACTTATATAAAACCTGTGGATGATTTTTAATCAGCTCATAAGTCTTTAAAAGTAAATCATCAAAGTCCATTGCTCCCGATCTGAAGCATCTATCACAATATAGTTTGTAAATATTTGCGGTTTGAGGTCTTTTTGTGTTTTTGTCTTCTGTAATTAATTCGGGATCATTTGCATAGTCCTCAGGAAAAACCAAAGCGTTTTTACATGCTGATATCCTCCATTGAATCGTAGATGGTTTGTATATTTTATCATCAAGATTTAATTCTTTGATAATGCTTTTGATAACAGATTTAGAGTCTTCGGTATCGTATATAGTGAAATTGGACGGATAGCCAATAAATTGGGCATCTGTTCTGAGCAGTCGTGCAAAAATGGAGTGAAAGGTACCCATGAATAAAGAGCGAGCATCTGTTCCGGCAATTTTTTCAATCCTCTGCCTCATTGCTTCCGAAGCTTTGTTGGTAAATGTGAGTGCAAGGATTGAAAATGGATTTGCTCCGTTTCTAAGCAAATGAGCTATACGGTAAGTGAGTACTCTGGTTTTGCCTGACCCCGGTCCGGCAACTATCATTACCGGGCCATCAATATGCTCTACGGCCTGTTTTTGGACATCATTAAGTTCTTCTAAGTAGTTCATAATTATAACGCTGTGAAATTAAAATAATGCACACAAACCACTTTGAAAATTGTAAACAATTGGAATTAGATAATATCGGATAATTAAAAATTTTTTATTATCCGATAAATTTGTAACTTTGTGTGAGATATGTGGAATATAAATTTTAATGAACTATTGGAATTCAATGAAAGCCTTGATCGAATTGCTGAGAAAGAGCAGCAATTGTCGCTCAAGAGACCATTGCCATCTATAGCAGTCCAAAAAATCAAGGAAGGGTTATTTGTTGAATGGACATACAACTCGAATGGTATAGAAGGAAATACACTCACGCTCAGAGAAACAAGAGTGGTATTGGAGGAAGGCATGACAGTCAAAGGGAAATCGCTTCGTGAGCATTTTGAAATTACTAACCATCATGATGCTATAGAGTTAGTTGAGAAAATGGTAGCTGAGAAAAATAGTTTTACTGAGCGCCATATCTTAGATATTCATGAAATGGTGATGCTCAAAATTGAAAAGGAATTTGCAGGCAGGTACCGTAATGCAGGAGTGCGTATAGTTGGTGCCAATTTTTTACCGCCTAATGCGCGTAAAGTTCAGGATTTGATGTCAGAGTTAGTTGCGTTTGTTAATCAAAACCCAATGAATTTGCATGAAGTAATATTAGCAACTGTGTTCCATCATCGGTTTGTTTGGATTCATCCTTTTTTGGATGGTAACGGCAGAACAGTTAGACTTGTGATGAATCTTATATTAATGCAGCATGGATTTCCGCCTGCCATCATTCTAAAAAATGACAGGAAGAAATATTATGATGCTTTGAATCAAGCAAATTCGGGTTCCTATAAAAAGCTTTTATTGTTAGTAATTCAGGCTTTGGAACGCTCTTTGGATATTTATCTCAGTAGTTTTCAGGATACCGATGATGAATATTTACCAATTTCCTCTATAGTGATGGAACCTGACATGCCTTATGGCCAGGAATATGTGAGTCTTTTGGCGCGTACAGGAAAAATAGATGCTTATAAGGAAGGAAGAAACTGGCTCACTACTGAGCGAGCAGTGAAAGAGTATGTAATAAAAAGGAGAAAAAAATAGCAGAACTTACCAATCAAAATTTGGTTTAAGTTCTGCATTTTGAAAATGATTTTTGATAACCGTTACTCCTTCATCTAGGTCATTAGTGATATGAAAGAGATCCAAATCCTGAATATTTATATTCTTTTCACTTAGCATTTGATCTTTTATCCATTCAACCAAACCGCTCCAGTAACTTTTCCCAATCAATATTATTGGCACTCTGCTTATTTTTTTTGTTTGCACAAGAGTGAGGACTTCAAAAAGCTCGTCCATTGTTCCAAACCCTCCGGGGAAATAAACAAACCCCTGAGCATATTTTATAAACATCACTTTTCTGACAAAGAAGTATCTGAATACAAATGTCCTGTTGTGGTCTACATATTGGTTTGCGCCTTCTTCATTAGGTAGAACGATATGTAAGCCAACTGAATGCCCATTTGCTTTTTTTGCCCCCTTATTCCCGGCTTCCATTATTCCGGGGCCACCACCAGTAATTACACCAAAGCCTTCGTGAACTAGCTTCTCTGCCATTTTTTCAGCAAGGTCATAGTATGGATTATCTTGTTTCGTCCGAGCTGAACCAAAGATAGAAACGCATGGTCCGAATTGTTCCATTCTATCAAATCCATCCGCAAATTCAGCCATAATTCTGAACATACGCCAAGATGAATCTGCATGGTGACTACTCCATTTTTTAGGCTGCATCTTTTATTGTTTTTTTAAGTAAAAATAATCCTGCAAAAGTGAGAACACCATTGATGAGTAATAACTCATTACCTATTTGGTAGCCTTCGGGATTCGATTTGCTCCACTCACTGAGTAAATAGCAGATAAAAGGGACTATGATACAAACAATGGGGATCCATTTATCATGAACAGTATATTTTGTAAGTATTCCAAACATGAAAAGCCCCAGTAAAGGCCCATAGGTGATATTTGCAATAAAAAGAACGGATGAAATCACTGCACTATTATTCATCCATTTAAAACCCATAATTACAATCAATAGCAACACAGCAAACCCGATATGTATGAATTTCCTTGTTTTTGAGGATTGTTCGTTTTTATTCAGAAAATCGAAATAAAAAGATGTTGTGAGTGTAGTGAGAACTGAGTCTGCGCTATTAAATGTAGCTGCAGTGAGTCCAACAATGAAGACCATTGATGCAAATAGCCCAAGATGTTGCAATGCTAAAAACGGGAATAAATCATCAGATTTTGCAGGCAAAGTAATTTGTTGAACAGAAGCATAATGATAGAGCAAGACTCCAAGAGAAAGGAAGAATATATTTACTACAAGTTGTATAATACTGAAGGTATAGATATTTGTTTGAGCTTCTTTTAGCGAGCGGCAGCTTAGATTTTTCTGCATCATATTTTGATCAAGTCCTGTCATGGTCAGCGCTATCAAAGCTCCGCCAATAAACTGTTTTGGGAAAAAGCTTTTTGGCATCCAATCCCAAAAGAAGATTTGATTATTTGGCGAATCTGATATAGTGGAAACTAGCTGAGGCAGGGAAAGATTAAGTTGGCTTGTAATAGCAACGATTGAGAAAATTACAGCCATCAGTAAAAAGGAAGATTGGAAAACATCTGTCCATACCAAAGTTTTTATACCGCCTTTTACGGTATATATCAATATCATGATGATTACTATGGCAGCAGAAATTGCAAAGGGAATATGCAACGCATCAAATACAAAAAGTTGCAGCACATTTATGGCAAGAAAAAGTCTTGCTCCTGCACCAAGCAAGCGAGATATAATGAAATAAAATGCTCCGGTTTTTTCTGCATAAAATCCAAAACGGCTTTTGAGATAAGTGTATATTGAAGTGAGATTTCGATTGTAGAAAATAGGCAGTAAAATTTTCCCGATAACGATATAGCCAAGTATATATCCTAGTACTACCTGCAGATAACCAAATTTGTCTTTGGCTACTATTCCGGGAACTGAAATGAATGTAACTCCTGATAATGAGTCGCCAATCATTCCGAATGCCACTAAATACCATTTTGACTGTTTGTTGCCCAGAAAATAACTTGCTTCATCGGCACCTCGCGATGTAAACCATGAAATAGTAAGCAGTACGCCAAAGTATGCTACAATGAAGAGCAGAATGTATAAAGGTGCTATCATAGATTCGTAATTCTATTGGGAATATACATTTTTATTAAAAAACAGAAAGCCCCACCGCAATAGCGAAGGGGCGATTCTATTTTTGAAAGTTGTATCTTATTCTTCAGTTTTCTTTGCTGCCTTTTTTGCCGGAGCTTTTTTAGCTGCTGCTTTTTTTGGAGCTGCTTTTTTTGGAGCTGCTTCTGTTGAAGTTGTTTTTTCTTTTGCAGGTTTAGCTGCTTTTTTAGCTGAAGGGGCAGCAGCTTTTACAGCTACTTTGCTCGGACGAGCGTTGCCAAATGAGCCTTTAAATCTTTTTCCTTTTTCAGTTCTTTTATCTCCTCTTCCCATGATTTTTTAATTTTTAAGATGCACAAACCTAATTAAAATTTGTTTTAACACAAATGAACACTGAAATTAATGCAGCCGTTTGCCATTGAATTTAGGACAGTCGCACTTTTGAGCTGCGCAGGAAACCATTTGACTGACTGCTATAAAACTGATAACAATGAAAAGAATTTTCCTAATTCTGATTTTAAGCATAATATTTATCTCAATTTACCGCTAAAATAACTTTTGAAAGTTAATACAAAAATATTAGTTACTCCGCTTAATTGGGGACTTGGGCATGCTACAAGGTGCATCCCTTTAATTAATGAGCTAAGGAGGCAATCTTATGATGTTCATATAGCCTCGGATGGCGGATCACTTCAGCTTCTGAAAGAGGAGTTTCCTCAGCTACATTTTTTTGAATTACCTTCTTATAATATTTCTTACAACAGCCATTTTGTATGGAGCATGGCAAAAAAAATACCTGCTATCGTAAATGCTATTGAAGCTGAAAGAGAGGCGATTCAAAATATTGTAACTCAATGTGGAATTGACGTTGTTATTAGCGACAATCGTTATGGTTGCTATTCATCGAAAACAAAAAATATCTTTCTATGTCATCAGCAATATTTGTTGTTGCCTTGGTGGATGAAGCCTGTTAGTCCCTTCATTAATTTTTTACATAGGCGGTATCTAAATAAGTTTCATGAGCAATGGATTCCTGATTTCAGCAATCATTACCTAAGTGGAATTTTGAGTGAAACTGCTCTGAGTAACGTAAGGTATATTGGCGCGCTTTCCCGTTTTAAGGCTAGCGATTCTGAGATGTATTATGATATTGCAGCTGTGATTTCAGGCCCTGAGCCACAGCGTACTTTCATTGAGCAAATCTTGTGGAGTCAACTTCAAAGCGCACCATATAAGTCTATATTGGTTTGTGGAAAAATTTCAGATGATAGAGTGGCGGTAAAATCACGGAATGCTGAGAAAGTAAATTTCCTCAATGCTCATGAATTGGAGCTTCTATTGAATAAAAGCGATGTTGTCATTTGTCGTTCTGGATACAGCTCTCTGATGGACATGATTTCTTTACGGAAGCGAGTGATTTTTATTCCTACTCCCGGTCAAACAGAACAGGAATATATTGCTCAAAGATTTCAAGCAATGAAAATTGCACCTATGTTTACTCAAAATGATTTTAACATAGAATATGCAATTGATGTTTTGAAGGATTACAAGGGATTTAGCAAAACTCATGATTTTTCAACACTTTTGGCTGAAGCAGTAAAAAGTATATAAAATGGTTTTAAAATTTTTCAAAGGATTTTCATTTGCTTTTGCTGGTTTGATGGCGGCAGTACGTTCAGAAATCAATATGAAATTTCATCTTCTTGCTTCTGCTTTAGTAATATTTGCAGGATGCTTCTTTAAGATAAAAGCGCAGGAATGGATAGTCTTGATTTTTTGTATTTCTATGGTAATATCGATGGAACTGATAAATACATCAATCGAAAAGTTATGCGATTCTTTGCATCCGGAACAATCTCCCAAAATTAAGTATGTGAAAGATGTTGCTGCAGCCGCAGTTCTAATAGTTGCTTTGGGTGCAGCTATTATTGGTGCAATAGTCTTTATTCCTTATTGCGTATCGCTTTTTAATTCCTGAGGCTTTTCTGAAGCTGTTGCAATTATCTCATCTGTAGCAGGGAAAAATCTTTGCTGAAAAATAATGATGATGAAAACACTTACAGTAATTGCGGAATCAGCAATATTAAAGACTGGTCTGAAAAACTCAAAAGGTTCATTTGCCCAAAGCGGAAACCATAATGGGAAAGTGCCTCTGAGAATCGGAAACCAAAGCATGTCTACCACATAGCCCTCAAGGAATCCGGCATAACCCTTCTGCGGGAAAAGCTCAGCAATTCTGTAGTAGCTGTCAGTAAAAATCAATCCGTAGAATGCGCTGTCAATGAGATTCCCAAAAGCTCCTGCCAAAATTCCGGCACCACAGTATATCAGTCCTTTTGGTTTGTCTTTTTTAATAAAATCAAGCAGTGTGTATACTAAAAAGCCTATTGCAAAAAGTCTGAAAACTGAAAGTAGGATTTTCCCAAATTTCCCGGGTAGTTCTATGCTGAAAGCCATACCCGGATTTTCCACAAAATGGAGTTTTGCCCGGTCTCCAATCAGCTGTATTTCTTGTCCTTCTATCATGTGGGTCTTCACCCAAAGTTTCAAGCCCTGATCTATAAAAATTATTGTCAGAAAAATGATTACCGGAACGATTAATTTTTTTGCCATTTTAATTTAGTTGTTTGCGACTGCAATATGTGTTTTAAGAATAGTTCCGTTGATATCTATCTCGTCAAAATCGCTGAATGATGCTGTTTCTGAAATATCAATTGCCAAAATTTCATTAGCAATGAAACTTTTGAAATTAGTCAAAGCAGGACTGATATTTTCGTTTCTTTCCAACTCCACTTTGATTCTGTCGAGCACCTGAAAACCTTTATCTTTCCTAAGATTTTGAACTTTATTTACAATCTCGCGGGCAATTCCTTCCTGATGCAATTCGTCTGTGATTGTGACATCAAGCGCTACTGTTAATGAGCCTTCATTAGCTACTAACCAGCCTTCGATGTCCTCAGACGCTATATCCACTTCTTCAAGCAGCAGTTCAAATTTCTCGCCACTCAAATCAAGCTTATACTTTTTATTCTTTTCAATCGCTAATATGTCTTTTTGAGTGAAGGTTGCTACTGCATCCTGAACGGCTTTGATTTTTGGTCCTGCACGCTTTCCGAGTACTTTGAAGTTTGGTTTTATTTTTTTCTTTACCATATCCGAAGCATCGCTAACGTACTGTATTTCTTTTACGTTTAATTCACTCAGAATATAGCCTTCCACTTTCTGAAGCTGCTCCTGCATGTGACTTCCTGAAACCGGAATCAGAATTTTTTGTAATGGCTGACGCACTTTTATCATCATTTTTTTGCGTAGCGAAAGTATCATAGATGAAACCTTCTGAGCCATCTCCATCCTTTCTTCAAGCAATGCATCAATCAGCTTGGTATTTGCCTCAGGCCAGTAGGTGAGATGAACAGATTCACAGCTGTTTTGATTTACTTTGTTGATGTTTTTATATAACCAATCGCTAAAGAATGGAGAGATCGGAGACATAAGCTGTGCAACAGTTTCCAGACACTCAATCAAGGTTTCATAAGCTGCTTGTTTATCGCGGCTCATTTCGCCCTTCCAGAATCTTCTTCGGGAAAGTCTGATGTGCCAATTACTAAGATTTACATCCACAAATTCCTCAATTGCTCTTGCCGCTTTTGTTGGTTCATAGTCTTTATAGAAACCTGTAACATCAACAATGAGTGAGTGTAATTTTGATATAATCCAACGATCAAGTTCCGTTCTTTCTTCTATTGAAGTCAGATTATCTTTGTCAATAATGAACTTGTCAATGTTAGCATAAAGCGCAAAGAAGGAGTAGGTGTTGTATAAGGTTCCGAAATGTGCACGAGTAACATCCTGTATTCCTTCAATATCAAATTTCAAATTATCCCAAGGGTCGCTGTTACGAATCATATACCAGCGTGTAGCATCAGCAGAATACTTTTCTATAGCTTCAAAAGGCTCTACCACATTGCCGAGTCTCTTGCTCATTTTGTTGCCGTTTTTATCGAGTAGTAACCCATTTGAAACTACGTTTTTGTAGGCAACAGAATCGAATAATGCAACTGCCAAAACATGCAGCGTAAAGAACCAGCCACGCGTTTGGTCAACGCCTTCAGCGATAAAATCGGCAGGGAAATTGTTTTTAAATTTCTCGATGTTTTCAAAAGGATAATGCCACTGCGCATAAGGCATAGCACCGGAATCGAACCAAACGTCTATCAAGTCAGAAACTCTGTTCATTGGTTTTCCGGAATCAGAAACAAGCACTATTTCATCTACGACAGGTTTATGCAAGTCAGTTACTTCAACTGATAGCATTAGTCCCGCTTTTGCTGATTTTTCAATTTCTTTTTTTAGCTCTTCGATAGAACCAATACATTTTTCCTCCTTGCCATCTTCAGTTCTCCAAATGTTGAGCGGAGTTCCCCAATATCTGCTGCGCGATAAATTCCAGTCTACTAAGTTTTCTAGCCACTGCCCAAATCGCCCTTCGCCTGTGTTAGCAGGTTTCCAGTTAATGGTTTTATTGAGTTCAATCAGTCTGTCTTTTACAGCAGTAGTTTTTATAAACCACGAATCAAGCGGATAGTAAATAATCGGCTTATCAGTTCTCCAGCAGTGCGGATAGCTGTGATCGTATTTCTCAGTTTTGAAAAGTTTGTTTTCCAGTTTCAGTTTCAGCACAATCAAATCATCTGCACTCATATAGCTTTTCAAATCAGCTATGATGTTGTTCACACGCAAAATCTCTTTTTGCAGATGAAACTCTTTCTCTTTTTCTTCTTCGGTATAGTAGGCTTCTTTCACATAGCGACCATCTAGTGGAAAAATAGGGTCGTTTACTTCATCTACAAACTTCCCTTGTCTGTCTACCAATGTAAGTGAACCAATACCATTTTGCTTCGCTACTTTAAAGTCATCAGAACCAAATGATGGCGAAAGGTGCACGATTCCTGTTCCGTCTGTGGTAGTCACAAAATCTCCGATTAAAACTCTGAACGCATCGCCATCTTTTGGCTGAGCATAAGGCAATAATTGTTCGTAGCGGATTCCTTCGAGTTCTGAACCCTTTACTTCAAATTGAATTTTCCAACTATTTATTTTATCTGTTGTAGTAAGTTGTCCAACATTTTTTTGATCTATCGAGGTATTAATAAAGATAAATGGTTCCTCGGCACTATTAGCAATTTGAGATAATGGGAAAGTTTTTCCTTTAAAAAGTGAAGCTCTTTCATTTCCTGCAATCAAAAAATATTTTTCAAAGAGATCTGAGGCTATAACTATTGAAATAGGTAATCCAGTGTATCTGTTTAAAGTTTTTACTTTTAGATATTCAATTTTTTCACCAACCGCCAAAGCTGTATTACTCGGTAAAGTCCAGGGAGTTGTCGTCCATGCTAAGAATCTTACATCCTCATTTTCGCTGTCAAAAAGAAAAGCAGATTTCTCATCTTTTATCACTTTGAACATCGCTATCGCACTCACATCCTTCACATTTCTGTAACAGCCCGGCTGATTCAGCTCGTGTGAGCTTAGTCCTGTTCCTGCTGCGGGAGAGTATGGCTGAATGGTGTAGCCTTCATAAAGCAATCCTTTATCATAAAGCATTTTGAGCAATGCCCAGAGCGTTTCTATGTAGTTGTTTTCATATGTAACATAAGGGCTTTCCATATCCACCCAATAGCCCATTTTGCGGGTAAGTTCGTTCCAGATATCAGTGAAACGCATCACATCTTCGCGGCAGAGTTTGTTGTATTCCGCCACAGTGATTTTTGTTCCGATGTCAGCCTTAGTGATGCCGAGTTGTTTTTCCACGTTCAGCTCCACAGGAAGTCCGTGCGTGTCCCAACCAGCTTTTCGCTCTACTCTGTATCCTTGCAATGTTTTAAAACGGCAGAATAAATCCTTAATCGTGCGGCTCATTACATGGTGAATGCCTGGTTTGCCGTTGGCGCTTGGAGGACCTTCAAAAAACACAAAAGGCTTATTTTCTGGGCGACTTTCCACACTTTTTTTGAAAATATCGTTTTGCTCCCAAAATTCAAGAATTGCCTTTTCTAAAGCCGGAATATCTAATCCACTATATTCAGGATAGGCATTTTGCAGTTCGTTCTTCGCTTTCATCTACTTCGGGTTTGCAATCGTTTTTTCAAAAAATGAAGCGCCAAAATAATCGTTTTTGTCTACGAAACAGACTAAAATTAGTGCTTTAAAAATCTTTGTGATGAAATAATAATATTTAAAATGTTCCGTTTAATTGCGAAAAGTTATTTTAGACAAAATAAAACCGGGTTTAAACCAATAATATAGCGCTCAACCGATTTAATCACAATTAGCCATGCTTATCAGAAAAACGTTATTCACTTTCTCCATACTTTTTATTTCAATACATTCTTTCGCATCTTCACAAAGACCGATTGGAACTTGGAAAGCTTTTTTCCCTTATGGTAGTGCTTTTCAGGTGGAGGAGAGCGAAGAGAGGGTATACTGCGCCTCTACATTGGGAATATTTTTTGTGGAGAAAGAAGACAATAGTTTGCATGCGCTGGATAAGGCATCCGGCCTCAGCGATGTCAGTATCAAAAGGATAAAATACAGCGATGCAGCAAAGTCATTGGTTATTGTATACGAGAATAGCAATATAGATTTGCTGGTAGATGGGAATACCATTTTTAATATTCCGGAAATAAAAAACAAGGCAACCACAAGTTCTAAAAACATTAACAGTATTACCATTTCGGGCAAACTTGCATACCTATCTACCGATCTTGGAATAGCTGTTCTTGATCTTGAGAAAAGGGAGATTAAGAGTACTTATGTGATTGGGAATACGGGCGGCAATGTTGTAGTGAATGATGTAGCAATAAATCAAGGCAAGATATATGCAGCGACCGATGAAGGCTTGAAAGTAGCTAATCTTAGTATTGGCAATCTTCAGGATTATAATAGCTGGACGCTTCAAAATAATGGAATGACAGCAGCTAAATCAAGTTTTGTGGCTGCCTACAACAGTAGTATTTTTACTTCAATTCGTGATACTATTTATCGTTTTGATGGGAACTCATGGTCTGTGTTTTATCAGCAAAATAGCTGGAATGTGAAGCAGCTAAAAACCTCAGGAAATAAGCTTTGGATTTCTCTTTGGCTGGACACGGCATCAGCAAATAACGGTAAGTGGGTCGCTGTAGATGCAACAAACTCAGCTGCAGAAGTTGTTTTTCAATCGTCTATTCGTCCATTAGACATTTCTATTGATGGTAAATATTGGGTCGCTGATTTATGGTCAGGATTATTGCGATATGATGATATCAATGGTACAAAAATCTCTTTCATTCCAAATGGCCCGGTTTCTAACGGGGTTTTTAATATGGCTATTCATGATGATGTTTTATATTTGGCAGCGGGTGGTACAGATGAAGCTTATATTACCTCCAATAATAACAGAGACGGGCTGGTGATGCTCAAAGATGGGAACTGGCGCTACTACAATTACTTTACCGGATATGGCGGACTCTATAAAATGGTAGATAACCTATCTGTTACAGTGAATAAAGAAGCCAATAAAATATACTGGGCATCTTATTCAGGCGGACTCACTGAGTTTAATGCATGGAATAACGAAATCAAAATATACGATCAAACCAATAGTCCACTAGAGGTAGTTTTTGGAGACAGGGTAGCTGTTTCCGCACTCACAGTTGATGCAAAGGGAAATGTGTGGATGATGAATACAGGAACCCCTAAGCAGCTAAAAGTATTGAAAACTGATGGAACCTGGTTGTCTTTTTCTCTGCCATACAATGTATTATCTACAAGGAAAATGGTTTTCGACAGTTATGGTATATTATGGATGTGTCAAAGGGGAGGAGACATTATTCTATATGATCAAGGCGATGATATGGATAGTCCGAATGATGATAATTTCAAGAAACTTGGCTTTGGAGTGGGTAATGGAAACCTTCCTAATAATGGAGTTTGGGCGATAGCAGAGGATAAACTTGGTGACATGTGGGTAGGAACAGAAGAAGGAATAGGTACTTACTATTGTGTTGGGTCTGTTTTTACAACAAGGGGATGTGATGCAGATAAAATTAAAGTAGAACGAGACGGATACATTGGATATTTGTTTAGTACCGAAATTGTTCGCGCTATTGCTGTGGACGGAGGTAATAGAAAATGGGTAGGAACTACTAATGGCCTTTATCTGATTTCAGCCGATGGCAAAACTGAAATTCATCGTTTCACTAAGAATAATAGTCCACTTCCTGCAAACTACATTACTGATATCAAGATTAATCCGAGTAATGGCGAAGTTTTCATTGGTACAGAACTTGGGTTGGTGAGCTACCAGGGCGAGGCAACTGAAGGTGGTGAGAAAAAAGGCGAAGCATTGGTTTTTCCGAATCCTGTGCGACCTGATTATGATGGTCCGATTGCTATAAAAGGATTGGTAGATGAGGCTAATGTAAAAATTACAGATGCTGCCGGAACACTTGTTTATCAAGGTAAAGCATACGGAGGGCAAATGATTTGGAATGGCAGAGGGTATAAAGGAGAGCGAGCTAAATCGGGTGTTTATATTGTTTATGCTGATACTGATTTAGGAAAAGAGAGGAGTGTGGCTAAAATCGTTTTATTGAACTAGATATTGTTGCAATAATAAAACTGCTCCACAAAAATAGGTTGAGATAAAGCAGCCATTTTATCCATTTGTTTTCAAAGCTAAAACTAACTATGTGTTTTCCTGAATCAACTTTTACTTGAAGAAGTTCACTATTAATTTTGTCAGCTCTTTTCCCATCCACTTTTATGTTCCAAAAAGGGTAATTCATTTGCATGAGCTTGAGTGTGTCTGCTCTGTTATTTATTAAAGAAAATGTAAACTTATTAGGTGAAAAAGAGGTGCATTGAAAAAGGCTGGCGCTATCTCTCATGGTTGCAAAAGGGTAGGCCGTTGCTTCAAAAATATTCTTATCAGCAATGTTGTTATATGTTTTTAAATTGAAGCTATTGTTGCCATTAAAGGTTATTTGTTTTTTGATAAAACCGGCATTATGCCATATCGGAGATGCGATATCATCAGTACCAGTTTCGCTTTGAGAACCAATAATTTCATTTCCCGGAATGGGAAATCCTGCTGGATATTGATTAATGGCTATTTGGAGTTCGGTTGTTTTTTTATTCAAGCAGACTGTGCTGAATTGATTGAGTAAGGAAGCCGAAAGTACATCAGCAATTATCAGCATTGCGAAGACGCTTGGTTTGAGTTTATTAAAAAAAGCAAACCCAATCAGTATTAGCAGCAAAGAGAGATGAATGGCAGATTGATTGAAAATTAAGTTCCAGATATTTGATTGATAGAAGTTGTCCCATTTATCAGCACTGAATATTGGAGCAAATATAATTTGTGGGTTGAAGATTATTGCTGAGGTAATCATTATTATAAGCAATATGGCATAAACAATATAGCCCCTTTTGACGATTGATAGTTGTTGCTTCCAATTATTTGTTATCCATTCAAAAGTGCCGCATGCCAGTATAATAAAGCATAATTCTGCAATGAATCTGAAAATGGAGGCAAAGCGGAAAGTATTCATCAGAGGGACGAAATTGTATAGCCATGTCCTCAGCGGAATTAAATCGCCCAGAGAAATAAGCAGAAAAAGAATTCCAATAAAAGAAATCACTTTCTCAAATGGACTGCTGTATTTTATCAAATAATACCCTGTAAATGGAAGTAGTAGGAATCCGAAATAAATATTTCGCATTGAAATGTCATTGCCGAAATTTAAATTGAGGTTAGTGGTAAACAATGGAAAAACAAATGAAATGAAACTCTTCAAGGTAAAGGCATTGAAGTTGGCTCCTACTAAACTTACTCCGTTTCCCCGGTCAATATATTCCATATTGATGATGAAAACTGCAAAGTAGGTAAATGTTAGTAGCAATACCCCCAAGTTATATAGTGTAAGTCGCTTAAAATAGATCGCTCTTGTATTTGATTTTAGAAGACGTAATAAGTGATAGAAAAGTGCGATGTAGCAATTGATTATTGCCAAAGCAATATAGCCTCCACAAATCATTAAAGCAGTTAGAAGTATAGCTTGCATTAGTGATGCGGTGTCTCCCTTTCGCTCAATATTTAATTGTGCAAGGAAAAACCAAGGTGTCCATGCAGCGCTGACGAAAAGTGTGTAATGCATGGCATTGCTAACAAATATTCCGCTAAGTGCATACACTATTCCAAATGTGACAGCTGGTAATTCATCATATTTCAGCACTTTTAATAGCTTGTACATGCCTGTTGATGCAATAATAAGATGTATGGAGAACTCTGCATTTGCAGTAAAGACATTATATTTATACAGCAAGGCGAACAGTAATGTAACGGGATAGTATAAGCCACTTTGAGGATCTCCGAAGAAGGGATATCCAAGTCTGCTGTATGGACACCAAAGCGGAAGAATCCCCTGATGGAAACATTCACTTATATATCTGTGCCATTGGAACATGGCATCCATATTGTCCCATTTCATGCAATAAATCAGCGAGCTGACAGGCAAAAAACCGAGTAGTGGAATAATAGTTAGCCAGATATAAGGATTTGATTTTATTTTGTGCCACATGTACCACAAATCTAAAGGAATAGTATTACAAACAGTAAAATATGGTGAAACATCCGCTATCGCTAAAATTTATACCGAAAATATAGGGCTACTATCCTTCATGGTGTATGGTTTCAGGAGCAGCAAATCTACAAAGAAGGCAGCAATGCTACAGCAGGGAACACTTTTGGAAATTGATTTCCTGCATCAGACAAATAAAAACCTGCATCAACTCAAAGAAATTAAGCGCTCATATACGTATCAAAGTATTCCTTTCGATATGCGCAAATCATCTGTGATGCTTTTTCTTATTGAGCTTATTTCAAAGTGTGTGATTGAAAATCAGATTAACGAAGAAGAGTTTGATTTTATATATAGTCAGTTTATTCATCTTGACAGTATGCCTGAAATTGATCCTTTTTTCCATCTCGATTTCCTCGTTTCCCTGACGCAGTACCTTGGTTTTTTTCCTGAAAACAACTGTTCTAGTGAGTATCCTTACTTTGATGTAAAAAATGGCTTTTTTGTTTCTGCTCCCACTCATGATTTTAAAAACTTTTCAAAGGAAGAGAGTCAGTTGCTGGCAGATTTGCTGAGCAATCAGGTGAATTTGAAGCGGTATTCCAAAGATGTGCGAAATAGGTTTTTGGAGAAGTTTTTAACCTATTATGCTTATCATATTGATAACTTCAAGGAGATAAAATCGCTCAAGATATTTGAGGATATTTTTGCCTGAAAGTGTTCCCTTTCAATTCCTCACTGTTAATTATTCCATACACTCAACAATTCTTTGTGCTATAAGATAATCTGTGAATAAAGCGGATTAAAGCCTAAGAAGCTATTTTAGCCGAAATAAAATTTTAAGACATAGAATGGCAAATGCATTTGAGGTACAGGGCGGGTTAAAATTGAAGGGAACGATAACGCCACAAGGCGCAAAAAACGAGGCATTGCAGATTATTTCTGCTGTTTTACTTACAGCTGGGGAAGTAGTGATTTCGAACATTCCTGACATTCGAGATGTGAATT
The DNA here is from genome assembly GCA_947461105.1 of Bacteroidota bacterium. Classification (GTDB taxonomy): domain Bacteria; phylum Bacteroidota; class Bacteroidia; order Chitinophagales; family LD1; genus CALAYL01. The sequence goes on from CANHIG010000006.1 coordinate 30,413, forward strand.
TGCTCATTGAAATTCTTTCAGATTTAGGTGTTAAAGTAAAAAAGCTTAATCAGGATACTTATTCTTTTCAGGCAGATGATATCAATCTGGAATATTTGCAAGGAGAGGTATTTAGGAAAAAAGGTGCAGCTCTTCGAGGCAGTGTGATGATTATCGGACCGCTTTTGGCTCGATTCAAAAAAGCATTCATGCCCAAACCGGGGGGCGATAAAATTGGTCGAAGAAGGCTCGATACTCACTTTTTGGGTTTCGAAAAACTTGGTGCAGCTTTCATTTTTGATGACAAGGAAAGTTTCTTTACAATTAGTGCTGAACATCTAGAGGGCAAGTACATCCTTCTTGATGAGCCTTCGGTTACCGGTACTGCAAATATTGTGATGACAGCTGTCTTGGCAAAAGGAAGCACCACTATATATAATGCAGCCTGTGAGCCTTATCTGCAACAGCTTTGCAATATGCTTAATAGGATGGGAGCAAAAATATCAGGAATCGGCTCTAACCTTCTGACAATAGAAGGCGTGAATGAGCTCGGTGGAACTACTCATACCATGCTTCCGGATATGATTGAGATTGGCTCTTTTATCGGCATGGCTGCAATGACTCAATCGGAAATTTTGATTAAGAATTGCAGAATAGACCAACTTGGAAATATTCTTCCCGTTTTTGCTAAGATGGGTATTCAAATGGAATTTAAGGGCGATGACATTTTTATTCCAAGTCAGGAGCATTATGAAATTCAAAAATTTATTGACGGCTCAATACTCACAGTGGCAGATGGTCCATGGCCCTTGTTTACACCGGATTTGATAAGTATCGTATTGGTTACTGCTACTCAGGCAAAAGGCTCGGTGCTGATACACCAAAAAATGTTTGAATCGCGACTTTTCTTTGTAGATAAATTGATAGATATGGGTGCTCAGATTATTCTGTGCGACCCACACCGCGCTTCTGTAATTGGTATTGACAGAGCTTATAAACTACGTGGTATTACCATGTCATCACCCGATATACGAGCGGGAGTATCGCTTTTGATAGCTGCAATGTCTGCTGAAGGGAAATCGACTATTAACAATATTGACCAGATAGACCGAGGGTATCAATTTATAGATACTCGACTTAACGCACTAGGTGCAAATATAAAACGCATAGAATGACCCAAAACCCCATACCACAAGAGCTTTGGTCGTATTTGCAAAACAAGTACAAGGCCGTTGACGCTCGAATTGTGAAAGGGGGTAGCATTAACGAGACTGCTAAAATTATTACTCCCACTCAAATTTTCTTTATTAAGTGGAATCAGGATTTCATTCCGGGATTCTTTGAATCGGAGGTAAATAATCTTGAGTTAGTAGCTGCAACTAATACCGCTAAAACGCCACAACTTATTGAATTTGGACTTACAGAAGATTCATCATTTTTGATGTTGGAATATTTACAACCTGGATTTCATACTTATCAGTCTATGCAAACATTAGGGGAGCAGCTTGCGCAGATGCATAAGCAGAAAAGTGATTTTTCAGGTTTGCATTATCACAATTATTGTGGCCTTCTTCCTCAATATAATGCCCGCTCCAGTTCATGGGCAGATTTTTTTATTGAATACCGATTGAAACCTTTGGTGAATAAAGCTTTTAGCCAAAATTTGCTATCTCTGGATGAAGTGGAACGTTTCGTAAAGCTATTTACTGTTTTCCCTTCTCTTTTTCCTCAGGAGCAGTCCTGTTTGCTTCATGGTGATTTATGGAATGGCAATTTTATGATTACTGAAAGTCAGATTCCGTATCTTTTAGACCCGGCATGTTATTACGGGCATAGAGAAGTAGATATAGCGATGACTATGCTTTTTGGAGGTTTTGACAAAGCTTTTTATGATGCCTATACGGCAAACTATCCTCTTGAAGAGGGCTGGAAAGAGCGCTCAGCACTTTGGAATTTATACCCATTGCTGGTTCACTTAATTCTTTTTGGATCCAGCTACAGGCAGCAGTTGGTAGCTCAGCTAAGTACTATAGCAGCTTGATTGTTTTCATTTCACTCATTTTGATACATGCGTAACACTACAAAACTAAAGGTGCTTTTGCTCAAATATACAGTTAGTTTGGATTTGGATGACGATGGCTGTTTTGTTCTCCTACTTACTGATAAATCAAATAATGATATGAAACAGTTCGAAGGAAAATCTTACAGTCAGGTTTTGGCTTTTGCTTATAGTTTTCTGTTGCGGGAATTGAAAAATCAGGAAAAGGAAAGTCGCTGAAAATCCAGGTAGAGATTTATCAAGGAACACAAAGTTGCCTTTGAATTACTCACCTCACATTACCAAAACATTTGTTTTACTTTTAAATAACATTTAATTAGCTTTGAAAAAGCCTTGATGTTAGCATTATTCAATTTTTTATTGTTCTGTTCAATATTATGCGCTTTGTTTTATTAATTATTTATTAAAGTTAAAAACATAATAATGCGAACTATCCTCACCATTTTATTTGCCGCTGTAATCAGTATGGCCAGCAATGCACAAACAGCTCCTGCTGTTGTTCCAAATCAAATATCAGGAATGGTAGGATTTTGGGATTTTGAGAATATCGGAAATCTAAATGAACCTACTTCCGGATTGGGTTCCGGTTTGGTAGTAAGTGGTTCCTCGGGCTCTATTACTCAAATTGCAGGACCGGAGGCTGGAGATATGGCGATTACAAAAACTACCGGAAAGTATTTGAACTGTATTCATGGCATCGCTGCTAACGGAGGAGGCTCAACCAATGTCAATAAATACTCATTGCTTGTTGATTTTCGAGTACCCACTACTACTGATTGGAAATCTTTTTACCAAACTAATACTGCAAACTCTAATGATGGTGACTTTTTTATGAATAATACCGCTAATATTGGTATTGCGGCAGTTGGTTATTCTCCCTCTTCTTTAATTGCCAACCAATGGTATCGCTTGTTGATTTCTGTTGATTGCGGTAATGAAGTATCTTATTATATAGATGGGCAAAAATGGGTTTCAGGTAATCCGGATGTGCTAAATGGCCGATTTTCTTTAGATCTAAATGGCGTTTTGCTTTTTGCTGATGATAATGGTGAGGATGGTAATATGGACATTTCCAAAGTAGTTTTGTTTGATAGAGCTCTCAATGCTTCAGAAGCATTGCTTTTAGGAGGATATGGGCATAGTCCTAATGGTTCCTCACGCAGTATCTCGATGTCACCATATTTACAGACTCCAACTACTTCCTCAATATATATATCATGGCATTCGGTTAATAATGTTACCCCTGAAGTCAAATATGGCACAAGTGCTTCTAATTTGAATCAAACTGCCAGCGGCAGCTCACAACTGATTAATGGAAATGCCAATTACAGATGGCATACCGTGAAACTTACTGGCTTATCACCCAATACGGAGTACTTCTATAAGTGCTATAGCGGTTCAGATTCTACGCCTACCGTATATCCTTTTAAAACTCAGGCTTTGCGAAGCACTCCGGGTCAGCATTTCAGATTTATTGCACTTGGAGACAATCGTACCAATGTGGCTCAGTCGTCTAGCGAGGCAATAAATATTGCTGCTAAGCTCACCGAACTATACGGTCCGGATTATCATAAATATGTTAATCTGATTTGTAGTGAGGGTGATATTGTAACCAGCGGTTCTGATGTTACTCAATACGAAAGAGAATATTTCACACCTTTTGCACCACTCACAAAAAATATTCCTTCCATGATTTCTATCGGTAATCATGAAAACAATTCAACCATGTTTTTCGATTACATGAAGTATGAGGAGTTAACTGACGGTTATAGTGCGCCAAATCCTTACAATGAAAAGTTCTACCAGTTTTCTTTGGGGTCTTCTCAATTTCTGTTTTTAAATGCAAACACGCTGTATAGAATTGCTCCTCAAACCACTTGGGTTAACGACCGTTTGAATGAATCCCAAAGCAATCCTGATATAGATTTTGTTTTCAGTTTTACCCATCAGCCAGGACATAGCGAAGTGTGGCCGGATGGCAATGAAAATTATGTGCAAACAAGTTTATTTGGTGCATTGAAAACGCATCATAAATCAGCCATTCATTTTGACGGACACTCCCATAATTACGAAAGGGGCATTGTAGAAATGGTAAATTCCGACTCTACAAAACAACACGATATGCGTCAGGTGCTAAGTGGCGGAGCTGGTTCTGCGTTGGATAGATGGGGTATGTATTCAAATCAAACCAATTATTATGAAATTAATAAGAGCATGGACATCTACTGCTGGACATTGATAGATATTGATATTGACAATAAATCATACAAAGGATGGACTTATAGTTTTGGTAATGCCTCTGCACCCAAAAGCAATATAATTGTTGATTCATTTTACAGGAAAATAAATCAGTCAGGTCCTTTAAAGGCTAAAGCAGCAGGAGTTGTAAACTCAAATCAGCTAGTAGCATTTCCGATGCAGGGAGTTGATTCAGCAATGACTTGTCATTTTCAGGTAACTGCTACTCCAGGGAATTATTCCACAGTAGCTTTAGATAGAAAGCAAGATAAATATGATGTATATGGAGATTCAGGAGCACCAAATTGGGCGCCTACCGATTTGAATGCTAATCTTGATATTAAGCGACTTTTATTTGGCGGATTAACATCTGGTCAAACTTATGGCTTCCGAGTTAGATACAAGGATAATAACTTGGAATGGGGCAAGTGGTCTGATGAGAAAACGTTTGTTTTTTCTCCTGGCACATCTTCTAATGCAGTTGATTTTGTTGCGGATTCTTTAAATGTTCCGGTTGGTTACGCTGTTTCTTTTACTGATTTATCTGGAACTGCAGCTTCATCATGGGCATGGGATTTCAATAATGACGGAACAGTAGAAAGTACTACGCAAGATCCAACTTATTCCTACTCAACTCCCGGCTTCTATACCGTATCACTTAAAATAAATGGTTCAGGAGGAAGTGTAGCAACAAAAAATAGCTACATCCATGTTTATAGCGGGAATGGCATTGCAGATAATACAGAATCAATGGAGGTATCTGTCAGTCCAAATCCTTTTCAGTCAAATACTTCTATCCGTTTTGATTTGGAAAAAACACAAAATGTAGACATAACAATCAGCGATATTTCCGGAAAATTAGTTCGCAGATTACAACAATCGACTAAACTTAATTCAGGCGTTCAAAACTTAACTTGGGATGGCAAATCTGATAGCGGTGCAAAGCTTGCATCAGGCTCATATTTTATTTCCATTAAGGGCGAAACAGTTAATACTACTAAAACTATTATTCTCGAGTAAAATGAAATCTATTAATTTTTTACTTGCGCTGCTATTCATTTCCTTTTGTGTTCAGGCAGCTGATACTGATTCATTGAATGCAAAAGGAACTTCGGTGAAAGGGAAGAAGCAAAGCGAATGGACTTATTATCGTAATGATGGCACAGTTTCCTACCAATGTAATTATATAGATGATGTGTTGTATGGCAAATACAAAGCATTTTTCTCCAATGGGAAGGTATCTTTAGAAGGCAACTTTCAGGCTGGGAAAGAAGTGGGCTTGTTTATTTCCTATTATGAAAATGGAAATGTAGCATCTAAAAAGAGCTACGATTTCGGAATGCTTTATGGCAAGTCAGAAGAATTTTACGAAAACGGAAATCCGTATCGGGAAGACTATTACAAAGAATATAAGCGGGTTGGATTCTGGAAGCAATGGTATGAAAACAAGCAGCTAAACTGGATAGCTGAATATAAGAATGGGCTTCAGACAGGAAATTATGTTTCTTATTATGAGAATGGAAATAAGAAAGAGGAGGGCGCTTATGAAAATGATACCAGAATAGGGAAGTGGATTTACTATAACAAAGATGGAACTATTCAGCAAACCAGAAATTACAAAGGGGGGATGTTGACAGGGGTTAATGTTGTTTATTTTCCGGATGGAAAAGTAAAGGAAGAAACCCGCTATATTGATGATGAAAGGGAAGGCCCTTATACTTTGTATGATGATAGAGGTCAGGTGCTTGTTCGTAGTTCCTTTCAAAAAAATCTGGTGAATGGTCTTTGGGAAGATTTTTATCCTTCAGGACTAAGAAAATCAAAAGGTGTTTTTGTCAGAGGTCAAAGGGCTGGTTTATGGAAGTATTTCAATGAACAAGGGAAACTGGTGGAAAAGAAAAAGTATAAACTAAATCCAAATCAGGCTTCTTGGTAAAGTTTAGTTTTCTAGCTCTTCATATTCTTTTCGGAGTTGCAGGTACATTCTTGGCTGCAATAGCTTTGCATTTTCGCTTGCTCAATGATGGTAAGAAAGTCAATCAATTTGCTTTTTATGAGTTTCTGTCTTCTATGCTGGCTTTAGTTACTGCTGGTGTTTATTACATTATATTTTATCAACCCGATAAGGCGATTATTATAAACGGCAAATTTCCGTTAGCCCACGAACTGTTTATGGAGGTGAAAGAACATGTTTTTATTATGTTCTTTTTGTTGAGCTTGTATTTGCAATTTAGATTTTGGTTTACGGAAACAGAGAAAGACATTTCATTCATTAAAGAGAGCAAGACTGTTTTGATTCTGATTATTTTTCTTGGGGTTTTCATGTCAGTGATGGGGATACTTGTCAATATTGGCTTTAGAGTAAATCAATAAGATGGGCAATAAAACTTCTTTTAGTAAATCATCACTCCAAATTTCATTTCTACTCTGTAGTGTTATAAATGTATTTTTTACAATAACCAAGGAGTTTAACGCTGAATTAAATCAAACATTAAAAAGTGTATTTTCTAACTCATGGTTTGGGCAAATGCTCATTATGA